>NZ_JBEXSD010000018.1:0-80526 GCF_040613495.1 Nocardioides sp. NPDC006273
CTAGACAGCTCCACTCCACACCGGGGAGGCCTTCGTCCACCTACAAGTCAGATCGTGTCGTCGCAGGACTTCGACCAACGTGCCTGGACATCACACCTAGCGGAAGGCGGGCTTCTCCTTGGCCAGGAACGCGCGTACGCCCTCCTTGAAGTCGGCGCCGGTGTAGACCTCGCGGAGCAGGTCCTCATCGCCTTCCGGCGAGGCCTCGGCCCGGGCGGCGAAGTCGGCGAGCTGGCTCTTGGTCGCTCGGACCGTGACCCCGGAGAGCGGCAGGATCCCCTCGACCAGGGCGTCGACCTCGTCGGCCAGCGAGTCGGTCACCGCGGTCAGTGCACCGGTGGCGTAAGCGCGATCGGCGCCGACCAACCGGGCGGTGAGGAGCATCTCGCGCACGACCGGCTCACCGAAGACGGCGGCGGCGCGGTAGACGATGGACGCCGCGAGCGCGTTGCCGAGCGTCTTCGCGATCGGGTAGCCGAAGCGCGAGTGCGGCGTCGCGACCCGCAGGTCGCAGTGGGTCGCGACCGCGAGACCGCCGCCGACGCAGACCCCGTCGACCGCGGCGATGGTGACCTGCGGAAGGGCGAACAGCTTCTCCAACAGCGCGCGGATCCAGTCCTCGTAGTCGACCGCGTCGCGGGAGAGGAAGTCGGAGATCTCGTTGCCGGCGGCGAACGCCCGGCCGCCGGCGCCGGTCAGGACCAGCACCTTCACCGACTCGTCGGCGGCGAGCTCGTCGCACAGGGCGTGCAGCTCGCCGTACATCTCGTGCGTGAAGGCGTTGTGCTTCTGCGGCCGGTTGAAGGTCACCTGTACGACGCCGGGGCGCCGCTCCACTACCAAGTCCTCGCTCACGGGAACCGAGCGTAGGGCACCCGCAGGTGACCCACGCTCGGCACTCATCAGACGAGAGGCTCGACCTGGTCGGTGTAGATCTTCTCCAGCGCCGTCTTGAGGCTGTCCAGCTCGGTCTGGACGTCCTTGTTCTCGGTGAGGATCGTGGCCATGTGGTTGGCCATCTCCAGGTCGCCACCGGGCAGGAAGACGCGGGCGTAGTCCTGCGAGCGGGTGTTCGGGAGCTGATCGATCGCGACCTGCGCCTGCGGGGTCTTCTTCACGATCGCCGCAGGGTCTGCGGACTTGCGGATCGGCACGTATCCGGTCGCCTCGGAGAACTTGATCGCCTGCTCGGGCTCGGTGAGGAACTTGATGAACGTCCCCGCCGCGAGCTGCCGCTCTGGGCTGATGTCCTTCGGGATGCCGACGCCCGAGCCGCCGGTCGGGCTGATCCGCTCGGCCTCCACCGGCCCGGCGGGCAGCGGAGCGACGCCGACGTCGAACTTCGCCGAGGTGATCGCGGTGATCAGGTCACCGGTCGAGCCGACGGTGGCGCTGGCGACGCCCGCCGCGAAGTCCTGGATCTGGTCGACCCCGGCCACCCCGGCGACCTTGTCCTTGTAGACCCAGTCCTTGAGGAAGGAGATGGCCTCGACCGCCTCGGCCGAGCTGCAGGTGATGTCGAAGGACTCCTCCTTCGACCATCCTCCGCCCCAGCCCCACAGGTTGTTCTGCATGGTCCAGCCGGCATAGCCCGCCAGGGCCGGAAGCTGGAACGCGAACTTCGCGCCGCTGGCGGAGGCGAGCTTGGTCTTCCACTCGTCGAACTCCTCCCAGGTCGCCGGTCCCTGGTCCGAGAGCCCGGCCTTCTTCCAGTGGTCCTTGTTGTAGTAGAACAGCGGCGTCGAGCGAGCCCAGGGCACTGCCCAGTGGGCGTCGTCGTAGAGGTAGTCACCCAGCAGCGAGTCGACGTAGTCGTCGGTGTCGAACTCGAGCGCCTCGAAGAGGGAGTCGAGCGGGATGATCTGGTCGTTCATCTTGTAGCGGAACCACCACACGTCCGACAGGTTGATGATGTCGGGCAGGTCGCCGCCGGTCTGCGCCGTCTGGAACTTCTGCGCGATCTCCTCGTAGTCGGCGCCGGCCGTGACCAGCTTGACCCTGATGTCGGACTGCGACGAGTTGAAGGCGTCGACGATTTCGGTGCTGACCTTGATCGAGTCACCAGGGTTGGAGGTCCAGAAGGTGATCTCCTTGGCCGGCTTCACGCCGCTGAAGTCGATCTGCTCGACGGTGCTGCGGCCGTTGCCGCCGCCGGTGGTCGACGGACCGCCACCGCAGGCGGAGAGCGCCGCCGCGGAGATGCCCAGGGCGCTGAGGCCGAGGAACCGTCGTCGGTCCAGGATCAGACCCGAGCGATGCAGGTTGGACGAGGTGTTCATGAAGCATCCTTTCCCTGTTGTGCCAACTGTGGGCTGAGAACGTCAGCCTTTGACGCCGCCTTGGGTGAAGCCGTTGACGATGTGGCGCTGGAGCAAGGCGAAGACGGCGAGGATCGGCAGCAGCACCATCACGGTGCCGGCCATCAGCACCCCGAACGAGCTGGCCGCGGACTCGCTGTTCTGCAGCAGCGTGAGACCGCGCGGCAGCGTCATCATCTCGGGATCCGTGATGATGATCAGCGGCCACAGATAGTCGTTCCACTCGTAGACCACGGCGACCAGAGCGACGGTCGCGATCGACGGCAGCGACATCGGCACCACGCAGTGCCACAGCCGCCGCCAGTGGCCGGCGCCGTCGAGGTGCGCTGCCTCGATCACCTCGTAGGGCAGCTGCATGAACGCCTGGCGCAGCAGGAACGTACCGAAGCCGGTGCCGAGGCCCGGCAGGATGATGCCCCAGTAGGTGTTCTCGCCGCCGAGGCTGCTGATGAAGACGTAGTTGGGGAGGGCGGTGACCTGCGGCGGCACCATCATCGTGGCGAGCACGCCCCAGAAGACGTACTTCTTGGCGGGAAACTCGCAGAAGACCAGGCCGTACGCCGTCAGGATCGCCAGCAGCACCTTCAGCCCGGCGCCGACGACCGTGACGATGCTGGAGTTGAGGAAGAGTCGCCCGAAGGAGACCTTCTGTGCGGCCTCGGAGTAGTTCTCCGGCTTCCAGACCTCGGGGAAGACGACCAGGTCTGTCGTCGCCAGATCGCCGGGGCCCTTGAAGGACGCCAGGAACATGTAGCCGAGCGGCAGCACGACGACGAGGACTGCGAGCAGCAGGATCAGGTAGTCGCGTACGGTCAGCGGCGTCAGCCGCACCCTGCGCGAAGGAGCAGCCGCGCTCATCGAGTGGTTCATCGGGCGGCCTCCGTAGCGCAAGCGCCAGAATACGGACGCCGCCCGATGAAAGGTTCCATGATCGCTCGCTGACGCTCGCTCATCGGTAGTGGACCCGCCTCTCGACGACGATCAGCTGGACGAGCGTGAGCACGACGAGGATCGCGAAGAGCACCGTCGAGAGCATCGCGGAGTAGCCCGCCTGGCTCTGCTCCTTGAAGCCCGTCAGGTAGGCGTCGAAGATCAGGGTGCGAGCGCCGCGGCCGAGCTTGTCCATCGCGATCAGGAGGTCGAAGGCCTGCAGGCTGCTGAGGATCGTGGTGACCATCAGGAAGAATGTGGTCGGCGACAGCAGCGGCAGGGTCACCGTGAAGAACCGCCTCACCGGGCCGGCGCCGTCGAGATCGGCCGCCTCCAGCAGCTCGCCCGGGACGGCCTGCAGCCCGGCGAGATAGACGACCGCGGCGTACCCGAGGTTCTTCCAGACGTAGACGATGATCACCATCGTCAGCGTCCACGGCGGCGAGTTGATCCACTCCGGGCTGTTCAGGCCGACATCGCGCAGGATCGCGGAGAGCGCGCCGATGTTGGGATCGAAGATGTAGAGCCAGGCGAGCCCTACGCCGTAGCCGGAGAGGATGTACGGCGCGAAGACAGTGGCCTGCGCGAAACCCGCGCCCGGGAGCTTGCGGTTGAGGGCCAGCGCGACGCCGAGACCGAGGGCGAGGGTGAAGCCGACGGTCGCGACGGTGAAGATCCCCGTCGTGGTCAGCACCTTGCTCGCCTCACCGGAGGCGAAGAAGTCGCGATAGTTGCCCAGCCCGACCGGGGTCGCGAACTTCGAGCCCAACGTCCAGTTGAGGGTCGAGTAGTAGATGTTCTGGAAGAGCGGCCGATAGATGAAGACCGCGATCAGCGCGACGTTGGGCAGCACGAACGCCAGAAAGGTCAGCCACTCTCGTACACGTCTTCCCGAGAGTGCCTGACGCGGTCGTTTCGCTGTGACTGCCGTCATACCTGGCACGATCGGTGAGTCAATCGGCTGGGTCGGACCCCGTCAAGAGTAAAACTCTCGGTCTCAAGAATTCGTTACCGGAAACTGACCATGGACGTCATGGAATTACCAGGGGTGAAGACTGACGCGGTCACAGGAGCCAGCGGCCGAGCAAGGTGCCGTCGTGCTCGATGAGGGACCCCAGGGAAACCGGCACCTCGAGGGGCGGCGCGGTCACGATGCGTGGGCCGCCGCCGGCGAGGAGCTTCGGGGTGATGGTGTGACAGAGCTCGTCGACCAGGCCGGCCTCGAGCAGCGTGCCGAGCAGCGACGGCCCGCCCTCGCAGAGCACATGCCGCAGCCCCTCGTCGTGCAGGCGGGCGAGGAGCGCCGAGAGGTCGACCTCGAGGGTGTCGGTGACGTAGAGGTTCTCGTCGCCGAGCTCGGCGCGGGCCGCGGCCAGGCCCGGCGCTCCGGCCACCGTGGCGAGCCGGACGGAGCCAGGCCCGCTGCCGCGAAGATCGTCGGGGATCCGGCCGCTGCGGGAGACGATGACGATCGGCGTTCCCTTGGCTTCGTAGGTCTCGGCGGCGGCGGTCCCCGCCCCGACCAGGACCACGTCCGCGAGGTCACGCAGGGCGTGGAAGACCTCGACGTCGACGGTGTTGTTGACCGTGCCGGACCGGCCGTCGGAGCCGGTCGCGGCGCCGTCCAGGGAGCTGACCATGTTGGCGCGCAGCCAAGGCAGCCGGGGCGGCGCGTAGATGGCGCGCAGGCCCTCGGGAGTGGTCGGGTCACCGTCACCGTGCAGGAGGATCACCCTGCCCACGTTAGAGCCGCCGGTGGTCGAGCTCGTCGAGACCCGCGCTATCTTCTTCGCATGAGTTGGTTGGTTACCGGAGGCGCGGGCTACATCGGATCGCACGTCGTACAGGCGCTGCTCGACGCAGGCCTGGAGCCGGTGGTCCTCGACGATCTCTCCTCGGGGTTCACGAAGTTCGTGCCCGACGGCGTCACGCTCGTCGAGGCGTCGTTGCTCGACCGGTCCGCCGTCGAGCAGGGGATCGGTGACAACGGCGTCGAGGGCGTCATCCACCTCGCCAGCTTCAAGTACGCCGGGGTGTCGGTGCAGCGCCCGCTGCACACCTACGCCCAGAACGTCACCGGCACCGCCACCCTTCTCGAGGCGATGGCAGCCACCGGCGTCGACCAGATCGTCTTCTCCTCCTCGGCCGCGACCTTCGGGACCCCCGACGTCGACCTGGTCACCGAGACCACGCCGACCAACCCGGAGAGCCCCTACGGCGAGTCGAAGCTGATCGGCGAGTGGCTGATCGCCGACGTGGCGCGCGCCGAGGGGCTCACGCACACGAGCCTGCGCTACTTCAACGTGGTGGGCTCCGGGAGCAAGGACCTCTACGACACCAGCCCCCACAACCTCTTCCCGCTGGTCTTCGACGCGCTGGCGAAGGGCAAGACGCCGCAGATCAACGGCGACGACTACCCGACCCCCGACGGCACCTGCGTACGCGACTACGTGCACGTCGCCGACCTCGCCCACTCCCACGTGGTCGCCGCCAAGCGGCTCGCCGAGGGCAAGGACCTCGAGCCGGTCTACAACCTCGGCTCGGGCGAAGGCTCCTCGGTCCGGCAGATCATGGACACGATCCGTGAGGTGACCGGCATCGAGTTCGAGCCCGTCATCAACCCGCGCCGCCCCGGCGATCCCGCTCGCATCGTCGCCACCGGCGACCTCGCCCGCCGGGACCTGGACTGGCAGATGCGCCACGACCTGCGTTCCATGGTCGCCACCGCCTGGGAGGCCCGCCAGGCCGCAGGCGCCGACTACCCCAGCTGACCGGCTCCCGGCGAAATTGAAGGCGGCCCGCTCTTTCGAGCGGGCCGCCTTCGCTGTTCGACCTGGATCAGGCCTTGGCGTTCGTGGTGCCGGCCTTCTTGGCGGGAGCCTTCTTCGCCGGGGCCTTCTTGGTGGGGGCCGGCTTGGCCGGCGCCTCGGGGGTCGCCGCGGCGGCCGGGGCGGGGGCCGCGGGGCTCTCGGCGACGATCTCGTTCTTCTTGAGCTTCGCGACGAAGGTCTCACCGCGGGTGGCGAGCTTGTCGTAGGTGCCGGTGGCGTTGTCGGTGGTCTCGTCGAGCTTCGACTTGACGGTCACCTTCAGCTTCTCGGGAAGGACGGTGTACTGCTCCTTCGCCAGGGCCGGGAGCGTCTTCGGGTTGAAGCCGGTCACGGTGGTCTTGGCGGCGGTGGCCTTCTCGGTCGCCTTGGTGCGGGCGTCGGTCAGCTTGGTGGTCGCCTCGGAGCGGTAGCCGTCGACCCGCTTCTGGATGTCGGTCGCGTAACCCTTGACGGTCTCGTAGGCGAGGTCGGCGACGCCGGCGACGGCGTTGAGGGGCTTGGTGGTCTCAATCTTGGGCAGGGTGGGCATCTGGGTTCTCCTCAGGATGGGGTGCTTCTTCATCGGCGGCCGGCGCATCGTCGGTGACACGACCGTTGAGAGCAAGGAACGAGTGATAGACGTCGAGCAGCGAGTGCTTCTGCCGCTCGGTCAGCGTCGGGTCGGCGAGCACCGCGAGCTCCACGGACCCGGCGACGTTCGAGTCAGGGCTGAGGATGCCGGCACGGACATAGACCTGCTCCGCCGAGATCCGCAGCGCCTTGGCGATCTGCTGGAGGACCTCAGCCGATGGCTTGCGCAGACCGCGCTCGATCTGGCTGAGGTAGGGGTTGGACACGCCTGCTTGGTCGGCAAGCTGACGCAGAGACATCTCGGCCGAGATCCTCTGTTCCTTCAGATACTCGCCGAGCGTGCCGACCGCACTCGTGACCTTGCTCTTGACCATGCCCCCAGTGTGCTAACAATTGCTAGCAAACACAAGTCCTCGGCAACTGAAGTGACACACATCACCTACTAGTTGCGTTATCAACCAGCGAAAACACGCGTGGAGCGGCGTTCGAAACCCGCTAGCAATCCGCTAGCAATCTGCGAGCAACTCACAGCAGCGCCCGGATCTCCCCCACCCTGCGCCCGCCCCCGAGGATCGGCGCATCACCCGTCGCCCGCACCGCGTCGGCGTCGACCCCCTCGAGGTCGCCGACCCCGTCCCGAAGCAGCGCCGCGGCCATCACGACCGGCCGCGCCCGGTCACCGCCGTCGTCAGTCTTCAAGGCCCAGGCGCGGCCGTCGGGCAGCGCGACCGCATAGACCGCCTCGGCACCCAGCTTGCCGATCAGACCAGGTACGGCCCGGTGCAGCGCCACCTCGTCGCGGGTCGTGCCCGAGACGTACTCGGGGTGTGCGCGCATCGCCGCGGCGACCCGCGCAGCCGGGCCGTCGACCGCCGCGGCGAGGGTCGAGAACGCCCGCGCCAGCCCGGTCAGCGACGTGGACAGAGCCGGCGCCCCGCAGCCGTCGACGGTGACGTACGCAGCCTCGCCGGTGCACGCCTCGAGCACCTCCTGGATCCCCACCTGAAGAGGGTGCTCGGGATCCAGATAGCCCTCGAGCGGCCAGCCGGCCGTGACACAGGTGGCGAGCATCGCGGCGTGCTTGCCGGAGCAGTTCATCGCCAGCCGGGACTTCGGCTGATTGCGACGCAGCGCCTCCTCGCGGGCTTCCACCCCGAACGGGTGGTCCTCGATGTTGCCGAGCGCGGACTCGTCCAGGCCGACGGTGGCGAGGATGCGGCGTACGCCTTCTTGGTGGATCGCCTCCCCCGAGTGGGAGGCGCAGGCGAGGGCGAGCAGATCGGGCGGCAGGTCGAGGCCGAGGATCGCCATCGCGAGAGCCTGGACCGGCTTGTTCGAGGAGCGGGGCAGGATCGGTGAGTCGACGTCACCGAGCGACCACCCCACGGTGCCGTCGGCAGCCAGGGCGACGGCGGACCCGTAATGGTGTCCTTCGACGAAGTCGGAGCGGATGATCTCGGCGAACGGCACGGGTGCTGGCATGGGGGCGAGACTATGTGAGAGTTGCCCCGTGCTCGCCGACCTCCTCACCCAAGAAGCACTCAGCGTGCTCGTGGTCAGCTTCGGCATCGGCATCGTCGTCGGACTGACCGGCATGGGCGGTGGCGCCCTGATGACGCCGGCGCTGATCTTCCTCGGAGTGCCCCCGACGACCGCCGTGGCCAACGACCTCGTCGCCGCCTCGGTCAACAAGTCGGTCGGTGCCACGGTGCACTGGCGCCACGGCTCCCCCAACCTCCGGCTGGCGACGTACCTGGTCATCGGCTCGGTGCCCTTCGCCTTCCTGGGCACGTTCGTGCACAAGCTGGCGCCGGGCGACACCGACCACTTCCTCAAGCTCATCCTCGGCGGGGCGCTGCTGTTCGCGGCCGCGTCCTACATGTTCCGGATGTACCTCCAGCTTCGCCTGGTCACCGGCGGCAACGAGGCCCCCGAGGGTGATCCCACCCTGAAGCCGCTGCTCACGATCGTCATCGGCGCGCTCGGCGGCCTCCTCGTCGGCATCACCTCGGTCGGCTCCGGCTCGGTCATCATGATCGCGCTGCTGCTGGTCTACCCGACGCTCTCCGCGGTCAAGCTGGTCGGCACCGACCTGGTCCAGGCGGTGCCGCTCGTCCTGGCCGCCGCGATCGGGCAGGTGATCAACCACGGCGTCGAGTGGGCGGTGCTGATCCCGCTCATCCTCGGCGGCACCCCCGGCACCTTCCTCGGCTCCCGGATGGCGCGCTGGGTCTCCCAGTCGGTCATCCGCCGCGGCATCGTCATCATGCTGACGCTCTCCGGCGCCAAGATGCTCGGAGCCGACGCGACGTTCCTGCTGTTCCTGGGCGGCGGGATGCTGCTCCTCGGTCCACTGCTGTGGGGCTTCATCCGCCAGTCGCGCGGCCTGGCCGCCTTCGACAACAACGCCGCTGCCTGGCGGCTGCCCGACCGCTCGGACAAGTAGGCCGCGCCCCGCTGGTCGAGCCCTTCGACAGGCTCAGGAACCACCGCGAGGCCGCCCGCGGCCGAGCGTGTCGACCAGCGGGGTTCAGGCCTTCAGGTAGCGGCGCAGGGCTTCGAGGTGGTCCTCGGGCTCGAAGCCGGTGGCGGTGAGCTTGTCGAGGGACATCACCGAATTGAGCGGTCGCGGCGCGACCCCCTCCTTGCCCGCGAAGTAGGCCTCCGTCGAGGTCGCGCCCACGTCACCCACGTCGCGCCCCGACAGCGAGAACACCTCAGCGGCGATGTCGCGCCACGAGCACGGTTCGCCGGCGTTGGTGCAGTTGTAGACCCCGTACGCAGCCTCGGACCGCAGCAGGTGAGCGGTGGCCGCGGCAAGGGTGTCGGTGAAGGTGAGCCGGCCGATCTGGTCGTCCACCACGGTGGGCGAGACGCCCTTCTCGGCGAGAGCCGCCATGGTGCGTACGAAGTTCTTGCCGTCGCCGACGACCCAGGACGTGCGCAGGATGTAGTGACGGGGAGCGCCGGCGACGGCGATGTCACCGGCAGCCTTGGACTGGGCGTAGACGCCGAGGGGTGAGACCGGCTCGTCCTCGGTGTGCTCGGTGGCGGTGCCGTCGAAGACGTACTCGGTCGAGTAGTGCACCAGGGTCAGCCGGTGCTCGGTCGCGACCCGGGCGAGGAGCGCCGGAGCCGTCGCGTTCGCGGCCCAGGCGGTGCGCCGGCCGTCGGCGGTCTCGGCGACGTCGACGGCGGTGTAGGCGGCGGCGTTGAGGATGAGCTGGTAGTCCGGCCACGGCCACGCCGCGACGGCCTTCTCGTCCGAGATGTCCAGCTCGTCGAGGTCGACCGCGTCCGCCTCGGGGAAGGTCGCGGCCAGGGCCCGGCCGAGCTGGCCGTTGGCGCCGATGATCAGCGTCTTCTTCGGCTTCATCGGGGTGATCTCGGCCAGGCGCGGGTTGGCCCGGTCCTTGTCGGAGAGCTCGGCGGAGTCCAGCGGGATCGGCCAGGCGATCGCGGCGGTCTCGTCGGCGAGGTTGAGCGCCGGGTAGGCGAACCCGGGACGCCAGTGGTCGTTGACCAGGTAGGAGTAGACCGTGCCGTCCTCGAGCGCCTGGTAGGAGTTGCCGACCCCGCGCGGCACGAAGACCGCGGTGTCGGGGCCGATCTCGATGGAGAACGTCGCTCCGAAGGAGTCCCCTTCGCGCATGTCGACCCACGCCGCGAACACCCGTCCGCACGCCACGGAGACGAACTTGTCCCACGGCTCGGTGTGGATGCCACGGGTCGCACCGCGGGAGGCGTTGAAGGACATGTTGTTCTGCACCGGACCGAAGTCGGGGAGCCCCAGCTCCACCATCTTCGCGCGCTGCCAGTTCTCCTTGAACCAGCCGCGGGAGTCCCCGTGCAGAGGCAGACGGGCTACCAGCATGCCCGGGATCGGGGCCTGTTCGACGGTCAGCTCCGGCACGCGCTCGTCAGGCACGGTCACTGCCCCTTCGCGGCGTACTTGGTTTCGGTCTCGTGCTTCAGCGGCGACCACCAGGCCTCGTTCTCCTGATACCAGGCGATCGTCGCGGCCAAGCCCTTGTCGAAGTCCTGGTACTTCGGCTCCCAGCCGAGCTCGCTGCGCAGCTTGCCGGACTCGATGGCGTAGCGACGGTCGTGGCCGGCGCGGTCGGTGACCCACTCGATGTCGTCCTCGGGACGGCCGAAGTGACGCAGGATCGCGCGGACGACGTCAACGTTGGACTTCTCGCCGTCGGCACCGATCAGGTAGGTCTCCCCGGTCCGGCCCTTCTCCAGGATCGCCCAGACCGCCGAGGAGTGGTCCTCGGTGTGGATCCAGTCGCGCACGTTGAGCCCGTCGCCGTAGACGCGCGGCCGGCGCCCCTCGATCACCTCGGTGATCTGGCGCGGGATGAACTTCTCGACGTGCTGCCACGGGCCGTAGTTGTTGGAGCAGTTGGAGATCGTCGCACGCACGCCGAAGGAGCGCACCCAGGCGCGGACGAGGTGGTCGGAGCCGGCCTTGGTGGCCGAGTAGGGCGAAGACGGCTGGTAGGGGGTGTCCTCGGTGAACCGCTTCGGGTCGTCCAGGTCAAGGTCGCCGTAGACCTCGTCGGTGGAGACGTGGTGGAACCGCACGTCGTGGCGGCGGACGGCCTCGAGCAGGACGAACGTGCCGACGATGTTGGTCTGGACGAACGGCGCCGGGTCGGAGAGCGAGTTGTCGTTGTGCGACTCGGCCGCGTAGTGCACCACGGCGTCCGACTCCGCGACCAGCGGCTCGACGACCGCGGCGTCCGAGATGTCGCCGACCACCAGCTTCACCCGGTCCTCCGGCAGCCCGGCCAGCGATGCCTCCGAGGAGGCATAGGTCAGCTTGTCGAGCACCGTCACGTACGCATCGGTGTTGGCCACGAGGTGGTGCACGAAGTTGGAGCCGATGAACCCGGCGCCGCCAGTCACAAGAATCCGTCTCACCGGTTCATCGTAGGCAGAATTCACCACCTGATGGTTGCCGCGCCCCGGCGGGTTCCCTAGAACGTGGGGTGAACATCCGTAGGATCAACGAACCATGAAGGGGATCATTCTTGCCGGCGGCACCGGCTCACGTCTGCACCCGATCACGCTCGCGATCAGCAAGCAGCTGATGCCGATCTACGACAAGCCGATGATCTACTACCCACTGACCACCCTGATGCTGGCAGGCATCCGCGACATCCTGGTGATCACGACGCCCCACGAGGCCTCCGGGTTCCACCGGCTCCTGGGTGACGGCAGCCATCTCGGCGTCAACATCAGCTACGCCGAGCAGCCCTCCCCCGACGGTCTCGCCCAGGCGTTCACGATCGGCGCCGACGTGGGCTTCCTCGATGCGAGCGCAAGCGAGGACGACAACTGTGTCGGCCTCGTCCTGGGCGACAACATCTTCTACGGCCCCGGCCTCGGCACCCAGCTCGCCCGGTTCAAGACGATCTCCGGTGGCGCTGTGTTCGGCTACCGCGTCGCCGACCCGAGGGCGTACGGCGTCGTCGAGTTCGACGAGAACCACAAGGCCATCTCCCTGGAGGAGAAGCCTGCCGAGCCGAAGAGCCCGTACGCCGTCCCCGGCCTCTATTTCTACGACAGCTCGGTCATCGAGCACGCCCGCCAGCTCAAGCCGTCCGCGCGCGGCGAGCTCGAGATCACCGACCTCAACCGGATCTATCTCGAGGCCGGCACCCTCCAGGTCGAGGTTCTGCCCCGAGGCACGGCCTGGCTCGACACCGGCACCCTCGAGGACCTCAACGAGGCCGCCAACTTCATCCGCGCCATCGAGCACCGCCAGGGCACCAAGATCGGCGCCCCCGAAGAGGTCGCCTGGCGCCAGGGCTGGCTCTCGGACGAGGAGCTCTGCGAGCTCGCCCAGCCGCTACTGAAGAGCGGCTACGGGAAGTACCTGCTCGGGCTGCTCGCCTAGCCGGGCCTCAGGCTTCGGCCGCGACCGTCTGCTCGACCCGGCCGAAGTCGTCCTCGAGCCGGACGATGTCGTCCTCGCCGGTGTAGCCACCGCGCTGGACCTCGATGATCGAGAGCGGCTCGTCGGTCTCGTTGCAGATCCGGTGGGCCTGGCCGACGGCGACGTCGACCGACTCGCCCGGGCCGGCGATGGTGGTCACACCGTCGATGATGCAGGTCGCCTTGCCGTAGATGACCACCCAGTGCTCGGAGCGGTGGGTGTGGGTCTGGTAGGAGAGGCGGCTTTTGGGGAGCACCTCGATCCGCTTGACCTTGTACCCCGGACCGACGTCGATGACCTGCCACGAACCCCAGGGGCGGGTCTCGGAGTCACCAGCCATGATGTTGCCTCATTCCTAGACACTGAGCAGAAGACGCGACCATAACTGTACGCATCGGCGCACGGTTCGTTGCCCGCCGATGTTCACCGGTCCGTTACTCGCAGGTCGCCCGCGACAGCCCGATGTCCGCCGGTGGACCTCAGTCCCGCCCGTAGATGTCGCGGGTGTAGACCTTGTCGGCGACATCGGCGAGCACCTCGGTGCGCCGGTTGGCGATGATCACGTCGGCCCGGCTCTTGAACTCGTCGAGATCCCTGATGATCTCCGAGTGGAAGAACTCCGGCTCCTCGAGCTCGGGCTCGTAGATGATGACCTCGACGCCCTTGGCCTTGATCCGCTTCATCACTCCCTGGATCGAGGACTCCCGGAAGTTGTCCGAGCCCGACTTCATGATCAGCCGGTAGACGCCGACCACCTTCGGCTCGCGGCGAAGGACGTCGTTGGCGACGAAGTCCTTGCGCGTGGTGTTGGCCTCCACGATCGCCGAGATGAGGTTCTGCGGGACGTCTTGGTAGTTGGCCTGCAGCTGCCTGGTGTCCTTCGGCAGGCAGTAGCCGCCGTAGCCGAAACTGGGGTTGTTGTAGTGCGACCCGATCCGTGGGTCCAGACCGACGCCCTCGATGATCTGGGGCGTGTTGAGACCGTGGGTGGCCGCGTAGGTGTCGAGCTCGTTGAAGTAGGCGACCCGCAGCGCGAGGTAGGTGTTGGCGAACAGCTTGATCGCCTCGGCCTCCGTCGCGCCGGTCATCAGGACCGGCACGTCCGGCTCCAGGGAGCCTTCGAGCAGCAGCTCGGCGAACCCCTTCGCGGCCGCGGAGTCGTCGCCGACGACGATGCGGGAGGGGTGCAGGTTGTCGTGGAGCGCCTGGCCCTCGCGCAGAAACTCGGGGCTGAAGAAGAGCGTCGTCTCGGGATGCTCGGCCCGCTTGGCCGCGATGTAGCCGACCGGGATCGTCGACTTCACCACGATCGCGGCCTCTGGCGCGTAGCTCACCGCGTCCACGATCACACTGTCGACGGTGGAGGTGTCGAAGTAGTTCGAGGCCTCGTCGTAGTTGGTCGGAGTGGCGACGACGACGAACGCGGCGTCCGCGTAGGCGTCCTGCTTGTCGAGGGTCGCGCGCAGACCGAGCTCCTTGGTGGCCAAGAAGCTGGTGATCTCGGCGTCCTCGATCGGTGTCTTCCGCGCGTTGACCATGTCGACCCGCTCCTGGGAGATGTCGAGGACGACGACCTCGTGCTTCTGCGCGAGCAGGACCGCGAGCGACATCCCGACGTATCCCACGCCGACAACGGTGATCTTCATATCGGCCACTGTAAGCAGCGGTTCGGGGCGGGTCACAGCACCATCGCTCGACCATGTTCCTGTACGGGAACATCCAATAGAGTGTTCATCGTGCCGTCGCCATACCTGACCTCACCGGCTGCCTTCGGGTCGGCCGTGCACTCGGCCCGGCGCCGCGCCGGCCTCACCCAGAGCGACCTGGCGCACCGCGCCGGGGTCGGCCGGCGGTTCGTGGTCGACGTCGAGGCCGGCCATCCGCGCGCCGAGCTCGGAAAGGCCCTCGCTCTCCTGGCGGCCCTGGACGTCTACCTCGCCCCCGCCCAGCTCACCGCGATCGCCCCACCGCTCGAGGACGTCGATCTCGACGCCGTCCTGAGCCGCTGTCTGACCGGACCGTGATGAGGGAGCTGTACGCCTTTGCCGGCCGCCGCCGGCTGGGCACCTTCCGTCAGGTCGGTGACTGGATCGACTTCGTCTACGCCGAGACCGCCGGCCCGACGCCGATCTCGCTCTCCCTCCCGCGCACCGGCCCGGCCGCGACCCCGGGAGCGGCACGCGCGTGGCTCGACAACCTGCTCCCGGCCCGCGAGGACGTACGCCGCCGATGGGCGCGCGAGCGAGGCCTCCCCGACACCGAGCCGATGACGCTGCTCGCCTCCTACGGCGACGATCTCCCCGGCGCGGTCTCACTCACCGCCGATCCCGACCTGCCCTGGCGCCGAGCACCGCAGCCCGTCGAGGCGCCGCTGGCCGACATCGCGACCCGGCTCGCGGCGCTGCGCAACCAGCCCACCTCCTGGCTCGACCAGCGAGCGCGGCCACGGTTCTCCCTCGGCGGTCACCACGGCAAGTTCGCGCTGCGACGGGCTTCGGGGCAGTGGCTCTGGCCGACGTACGAGCATCCGTCGACGCACATCCTGCGACCGACGACCCCCGAAGACGCCTCCGCGGTGATCGCGGACCTCGACCGGTCCCGCTCAGATGCGATCCCCGCCACCCGCACCGAGCTGATCAACTTCGGCGCGCAGACCGCCCTCGTCTCGGAGCGCTGGGACCGGCTCGGCGGCCAGCGCATCCATGCCGAGACGATCCGACAGGCGCTCGGACGTCGGCCGGGCGAGGAGGTCGACCCCGGCGGCGTACGCGACCTGTTCCTGCGCCTCGGGCTGAGGCTTCCGCCGGCCGGTGACCTCGGCCGGATCGCCTTCCTGCTGGCCGGGGACCGGGCCGTTGTCGCGCCGCGACGCTAGCCGACTCGCCTGTCGTATCTCACCTTGCGAATGGCGCTGCCGATGAGGGCCGAGGGGCTGCGTACACTCGCAATCCCGCCCACGCGGGGATGGGACATTTCGCCGTGCCGTGGAAGCCGCCACTAGCATGGGCGCCTCAACCTGACGGAGAGGTCCTCTGGTTCCGTAATGACTGCAACACACGCCGACTACCGGCTCAGCCAGCTCGACCAGCTGGAAGCCGAGTCGATCCACATCTTCCGCGAGGCCGCGGCCGAGTTCGAGAAGCCTGTCCTGATGTTCTCGGGCGGCAAGGACAGCATCGTGATGCTGCGACTTGCGGAGAAGGCTTTCTTCCCTGCCAAGATCCCGTTCCCCGTCCTCCAGATCGACAACGGTCTCGACTTCCCCGAGGTCGCCGAGACCCGTGACCGCTGGGTCAGCCGCCTGGGCGTACGCCTGGTGATCGCGAGCATCGATGACGCCATCGAGCGCGGCATCGTCGTCGACGACGGCAAGACCTCGCGCAACCGCCTCCAGACTCCGACCCTGCTCAACGCGATCGAGGAGAACGGCTTCACCGCCGCCTTCGGTGGCGGTCGCCGCGACGAGGAGAAGGCGCGCGCCAAGGAGCGCGTCTACTCCCACCGCGACGAGTTCGGCCAGTGGGACCCCAAGATGCAGCGCCCCGAGCTCTGGTCTCTCTACAACGGCCGCCTCCACGAGGGCGAGCACATGCGCGTCTTCCCGATCTCCAACTGGACCGAGCTGGACATCTGGGACTACATCGGCCGCGAGGGCATCGAGATCCCCCAGGTCTACTTCGCGCACCAGCGCCGCGTCTTCGAGCGCGACGGCATGCTGCTCACCGAGACTCCGCTCAACCCGCTGCGCGAGGGCGAGGTCGTCACCGAGCGCACCGTCCGTTACCGCACCTGCGGCGACATGACGCTGACCGGTTGCGTCGAGTCGACGGCTTCCACCATCCCCGAGATCATCGAGGAGGTCGCCGCCGCCCGGGTCACCGAGCGTGGCGCGACCCGCGGTGACGACAGGTTCTCCGAGGCAGCCATGGAGGACCGCAAGAAGGAAGGCTACTTCTGATGGCCATGGATCTGCTGCGGTTCGCGACCGCCGGCTCCGTCGACGACGGCAAGTCCACGCTCATCGGGCGGCTGCTGTTCGACTCGAAGTCGATCTTCACCGACCAGCTCGAGTCGGTCGAGAAGACCTCACTGGACAAGGGCCACGGCTACGTGGACCTCTCGCTGCTGACCGACGGGCTGCGCTCCGAGCGGGAGCAGGGCATCACCATCGACGTGGCCTACCGCTACTTCGCGACGCCCAACCGCAAGTTCATCATCGCCGACACCCCCGGCCACGTGCAGTACACGCGCAACATGGTCACCGGTGCCTCCACCGCCGACCTCGGCCTGGTGCTCGTCGACGCCCGTCACGGCCTCACCGAGCAGTCGCGTCGTCACGCCGTCCTGCTCTCGCTGCTGCGCGTGCCGCACCTGGTCCTGTGCATCAACAAGATGGACCTCGTGGACTACTCCCAGGAGGTCTACAACAAGATCTCGGCCGAGTTCACCGCGTTCGCGACCAAGCTCAACATCCCGGACCTCGAGGTCATCCCGATCTCGGCGCTCCAGGGCGACAACGTGGTGACCCGGTCCACCAGCATGGACTGGTACTCCGGCCCGACGCTGATCCACCACCTCGAGCACGTCCACGTCGCCTCCGACCGCGACCTGGTCGACGTGCGCCTTCCGGTGCAGTACGTCATCCGGCCGAAGTCCGACGACCACCACGACTACCGCGGCTACGCGGGTCAGGTCGCCGGTGGCGTGCTCAAGCCGGGTGACGAGGTCATGGTGCTTCCGTCCGGCATGACCAGCAAGATCGCCGGGATCGACCTGTTCGACAAGGAGATCTCCGAGGCGTTCCCGCCGATGTCGGTGACCGTACGCCTCGAGGACGACGTCGACGTGAGCCGCGGCGACATGATCTCGCGGGTCAAGAACGCTCCCGAGCCCAGCCAGGACATCGACGCGATGATCTGCTGGATGACCAACGCTCCGCTGCGTCCGCGGCAGAAGCTGGCCATCAAGCACACCTCCAACTCGGGACGAGCGCTGATCAAGGACATCCAGTACCGCCTGGACGTCAACTCGCTCCACCGTGACCTGGAGACCAAGGAGCTCGGCCTCAACGAGATCGGCCGCGTCCAGCTGCGCACCACCAAGCCGCTGCTGTGCGACCCCTACTCGAAGAACCGCACCACCGGCTCCTTCATCCTCATCGACGAGGGGACCGGCGTCACCGTCGGCGCGGGCATGATCAACGACTGATCCGGCACGTACGCACGAAGGCGGCGGCTCCCTGACGGGACCGCCGCCTTCGGCGTCTCTCAGGGAGACAGCGCGAGCTGGACGAACGCCTCGAGGGCGTGGTCGATCGGGTGCGGCTGCGGCCGGCCGTCCGCGCCGAGCGTGTTCCACCGCTGCCGGTTGACCGCGAGCGAGACCTGCCGGCGCCCGTCGGCGCTGGTCAGCGACAACGCACCACCGCCCCACACCGAGCCGTCGTGTCCCCAGAAGGTGCCGACGCCGGGGACCTCCCGGCGGTGGAGGCCCAGGCCGTAGTCGATCAGCGTCCCGTCGAAGGCGATCACCGGCACCGTACGCTGCATCTCCGCCAGCATCAGGAGGCCGATCACCTCGCCGGCCAGCAGGCGCGCGAAGAACCGGTTGAGGTCGGCGACGGTGGAGACGAGCGAGGCCGAGACGCCCACCCAGGACATGTCGAAGACGCTGAAGTCCCGTGGCGGCTCGAACATGCCGAACCAGGACTCATAGAGCCGCGAGTGCGGCCCCGACACCGACAGCCCGCTGGGGAAGCGGGTGTGCTCCAGACCGGCCGGGACGATCACGTCGCGGGTGATCAGCTGCTCGGCCGCTAGCCCGCCGACCTCCTCGAGGAGCTGGCCGAGCAGCAGGTAGTTGGTGTTGGAGTAGACGCCCGGCGTGCTGCCCGGCCTCCCGGTGGGTGGCGCCTCGACGCCGAGCTTGATCAGCTCGTGCGGGTCGAACGTCCGGCGCCGGTTGTCCTCCAGGCTGTCCGGCGTGGTGCGCGCGACGTCGGGGAAGGCGGCGAGCGACGGGTAGGCGTACGGGAGGTACTCACGCAGGCCGCTGGTGTGATTGATCAGCATCCGCACGGTGATCTCCTGGCCACGGTCACCGGAGACCAGTCCAGGGAGGTAGTCGCCGATCGGCCGATCGAGCTCGATCGCTCCGCGTTCGGCGTACTGCAGCACCGCCACGGACGTGAAGCTCTTCGTGATGCTCCCGACCCGGTGACGCAGATCGGCGTTCACCGGTCGGCGGGAGGTCAGGTCGGCGACGCCAACGGCATGCCGCCAGACCTCGTCGCCGTCGCGTACTTCGGCGAAGGCGCCGGGCATGCCCGCGCGATGCAGGTCCTCGAGCGCGGACTCGAGCTGTGTGGTTTCCATGATCAGTGCCCTTCATGTTTTGCGGTGTAAGATAGAGGATAATGTACGCCGTAAAGCAAGCGGACCCAAGGAAACCGGAGGACCACGAGATGACGGCTCGCCCGACCCGAGGGCGTGGGCAGCACGCCGGCCTGAGCGCGCACGCCATCTTGCGGTCGGCCATCCGGCTCGCCGACCGCGAGGGACTCGGCGCGCTGTCGATGCGTCGCCTGGGCACCGAGCTCGGCGTCGAGGCGATGGCGCTCTACCATCACTTCCCCAGCAAGGACGCCCTACTGGACGCGGTCGTCGGCGAGCTCGTCACCGAGGCGACCGCCGCGCAGCCGCCCGGCGACGACTGGCAGGCCGCACTGCGCGGATACGGCCTCGCCTTCCACGCCAGCCTGACCGCGCACCCGCAGCTGGTGCCCCTGGTCCTGACCCGCCCGGCGGTCACCTCCGGCAACCTGCAGGTCGTCGAGTCTCTGGTCGGGTCGATCTCTGCCGCCGGGTTCGCGCCCGAGCGCGCCCTGGACATGGTCTACGCCGTCGGCCGGCTGGCCTTCGTCCATGCCGCCCTCTCCACCGGCACCGACGAGGCGACGTTCGTACGCGGCGATCCCACCGATCGGCTGGGAGCCATCTCGGCCGAGGACTACCCCCACCTCGCCGCCGCCGCACAGGCCAGCATCGGGCGCCCGCTGACCTACCGGCTCGAGTTCGCCGTGGATGCGCTGATCGCCGGCTTCGCGCAGCTGCAGCACCGCCCCTGACCCCGCCCGTGGCACGGTCCCGATCCGCCGCATGGGAAAGTTGGCCCGTGCCAGTTCCGCAGTACGCCCCAACGCCCCGTGAGCTCGACGACGTCGAGCTCGTCGTCTCCGGAGCCCTGCCCGGGCCGCTCAACGCGCCCGGCTCGGCGCTGAGCCTCGTCCTCCCGTCCGCGGTGGAGGCCTCCGCGACCGAGGCCGGCACCGTCGAGATCGTCGACCCCGAGGGACTGCCGATCGCGAGGGTCACCTGGCCCGCCGGCGAGGTCACCGGCCTCTCCTCTCCCGCCTACGGCCCGTTCCGTCGGCTCTACCTCACCCCGTCACGGACCCGTGAGACGTACGCCGGGCGGACGGTCGTGCCGGTCACCGACGCCCTCACCACCGCCGAGATCGCGGAGGTTGCGGCCATCGGGCCGGTGCTACTGCTCGCTCTGGTCGGGCACGGCACGCCGTCGCTGTCCCCCGTCGGCCTGCTGCGCGCCTCGTTGCTGGCCGCGGAGGACCTGCCCGACGCGGCCGTCGTCGCGGTCCCGCTTGCTTCGCACGACGATCCCGAGGCCGACCACGCCCTCGGTGTTGCGGTCGTGGAGGCGTACGCCGGGGGTGACCCGATCCACGCGCTCGCCTCGGGCACCTCGTCCGAGGCGGCCGACTACACCGAGGCGATCGCCGCGGTCATCGCCTCCGACCAGCCGGCGCCCGAGGACCAGGGGCTGGTCATCTTCTTCACCGGCCTGTCCGGCTCCGGCAAGTCCACCCTCGCCCGCGCGCTGATGGACCGGATCCTCGAGCAGGGCGCCCGGACCGTCACCTCGCTGGACGGCGACGTCGTACGCCGCAACCTGTCGGCCGGCCTGACCTTCTCCAAGGAGGATCGGGAGACCAACATCCGCCGGATCGGCTGGGTGGCCGCCGAGATCTCCCGTCACGGCGGCCTGGCCGTCTGCTCCCCCATCGCACCCTTCGACTCGACCCGCCAGGACGTACGCCGCTATGTCGAGGACGCCGGCGGCGCCTTCTTCCTCGTGCACGTGGCCACGCCGCTGGAGGAGTGCGAGCGGCGCGACCGCAAGGGCCTCTACGCCAAGGCCCGGGCCGGCGAGATCCCCGAGTTCACCGGGATCTCCTCGCCCTACGAGGAGCCGGCCGACGCCGACGTACGTGTCGACACCACCGGCCGATCCATCGAGGACGCGCTGAACGACGTCATCGAGGCGCTGCGCGAGGCCGGGTATCTGTCGCTCTAACCGCTGTTCGACCACGAAGAAGTGGTCATTGTGGGCTCGGTCCAGCGGTTCGGGCCCACCGATATCGACCACTTCTCACGATCAGCGGTCGCGATAGACCAGCCCCGACAGGCGCCAGGCGAGCATCCGGCGAAAGCGCGGGAGCCTCGCGAGCGCGGACAGCACCAGATTCCGTACGCTCCGCCGAGTTCCCTGTGCGATGCCGAACCGGGTCAGGCGGTCGGAGAGCTCGATGACCTCCTGAGCGACCGGGCGGCGCCGGGCGGCGTAGTCGTCGAGCGCGGCCTCTTCGCCGCGGGCGATGGTCGCGACGAGTGCGTCACCGAGAACGACCGCGTCCTGGAGGCCGGTGTTCATGCCCTGGCCACCGGCCGGGCTGTGCACGTGGGCGGCGTCGCCTGCGATCAGCACCCGTCCGGCACGGTAGGCGCCGGCGACACGGTGGTGGACCCGGAACCGGGATCCCCACACGACCTCGGTCACCTTGACCTGACTCTTGGTGCCGCCGCGGCGGTCGAGGAGACCCTGGACGTAGTCGACATCGGGCTCGGCCGGCGCCTCTGTCACCGGGGCGACGAACCGGAACGAGCCGCCGGGCAGCGGTGCGGAGACCAGGGTGCCCTCCGGCGAGAAGTAGAGGATGACCTCGTCGTGCGGCAGGTCACCCTCGATGCGTACGTCGGCGAGGCTGAACGACTCGGCGTACTTACCTCCCGGGAAGCCGATCCCGGTCTGGTCGCGCACGGTGGAGTGCATGCCGTCGGCGCCGACGACGTAGCGCGCCCGGATCTCGGTGCCGTCCTCGGTGGTGGCGGTGGCGCCGGTGTCGTCCTGGACGAGGTCGACGAGGGCGAGCGGCCGGCGTACGTGACCGCCGAGCTCGATGAGGCGCTCCAGCAGGATGCGCTCGGTGACCGCCTGGGAGACCATGAGGGCGTAGGGGAAATCGCTCGGCAGATCGTCGAAGCGGATCGGCACGAGGATCTTGTCGCGGTCGCGGATGGTGAAGCGTGGCGCCTCGATGCCCTCTGCGACCAGACGCTCGGATACGCCGAGGTCGGCGAGGACCTCCAGCGTGCGAGCGTGGACGACCGCCGCCCGGGAGGTGTTGTCACCGGATGCCTGGTTGTCGATGACGGTGACATCGATGCCGGAGGCGGCCAGCCTGGCCGCCACAGCCAGTCCGGTGGGGCCGGCACCGACGACGAGGACCTCGGTGGTGATGGTGGTCATGGTGCGCTCCTTGCTCTGAGGTAGTTGGTCAACACGCGTTGGCCAACAGGTGTTGACCAACGTAGCGTCGCACTGTCATTGACGTCAACGACTGTTGGCCTACACTTGTTGGCATGACCGATACGCGCCGATCCGGCGCCGAGACCCGCGATCGCATCCTCGCGGTCGCGCGCGAGCATTTCGCGCGGCAGGGCTACGACCGCACCACCATCCGGGCGATCGCCTCGGAGGCACAGATCGATCCCTCGATGGTGATGCGCTACTTCGGCAACAAGGAGGAGCTCTTCAAGGTCGCCGCCTCGATCGACCTGGCCCTACCCGACCTCACCACGATCCCGGACGGCGAAGTGGGCCGCGTGCTGACCGCCCACTTCGTACGCACCTGGGACTCCGAGGGCACCTTGATGGCCCTGCTACGCAGAGCCGCCTCCGACCCTCAGGCCACGGAGCAGATGCGGAGCATCTTCGCCACCCAGGTAGCCGCCGCGGTCGCTCCTCTGTGCCCCGAACCGTCCGAGGCGGGACGCCGGGCAGCCCTCGTGGCCACCCAGCTCCTCGGCATCGCGCTGGGCCGCTACGTACTCCAGCTTCCGCCCATCGTCGAGATGGACCCCGACGAGATCGTCGCCTGGGTAGCCCCGACGGTCGACCGCTACCTCACCGCCGAGTCGGCTCAACTGCCCCGCTCCTAGCAGCCGACTCGGCGGGTTGGTTACCGCTTGAGGCCGAGGAGGGCCCAGGCATCGTCGGTGCTCAGGGGAGCGCGCTGAGCGACCGCAGCGGCCTCGACGGCGCGCTCGACGAGCTGCCGGTTGGCGTCGACAGGAACGCCCTTGGCGAGAGTGAGTACGTCCTCCATCCCGACCCGCAGGTGGCCGCCCATGGCCAGCGAGGTGAGCATGACCGGGAGCGTCGAGCGGCCGATGCCGGTCGCCGACCACGAGGTCACCTCCGCCGGCAGCGCGGCGACGGCGGCGACCAGCGCCGCCGAGGTGCCGGGCATGCCACCGGGCACTCCCATGACGAAGTCGACGTGGACCTTGCCGCCCGCGGGCAGCCCGTACTTCCCCAGCAGCCGCTGCAGCGCGGCGACGTGCCCGAGGTCGAAGAGTTCGAACTCCGGCACCACGCCGCGGTCCTGGGTGAGCTGGTAGAGCTCGGTGATGAACGGCCACGGGTTGGAGAAGACGTCGTCGCCGAAGTTGGTGGTGCCCATCGTGAGCGAGCACGAGTCCGGCCCCGCGTCGAGCACCTTCAGGCGCTTGTCCAGCGGGTCGTGGACCGAGCCACCGGTCGAGAGCTGCACGATCAGGTCGGTCTTCTCGTGCAGCGCGTCGACCGTGTCGGTGAGCCGCCCGAGGTCGAGCGTCGGCGCATGGTCGTCGTCGCGGATGTGGACGTGGATCATCCGCGCCCCGGCCTCCTCGCACTCGACGGCCGTCGCCACCAGCTCCTCGAGGGTCGTCGGCAGCTGCGGGCAGTCTTCCTTCGCGGTTTCCGCCCCGGTCGGCGCCACGGTCACAAGCAGTCCAGTCACCTGGACAATCTAGCGCCATTCAACGCTTTCGCCGCAATATCTCCACCCGAAGATGGCAAAAAGGACGTGGAAGCCCCGGCGTCAACCAGTGACACCGGGGCTCCCACGTCAGGGTTCGTCAGTCGATCGGGATCGTCACCTCGGCGACGTTTCCGACCGCGGCATGCACCTTCTTGTCCACGGGCTCCGCCTTCGGCGCGAGCGTACGCAGGGTCCACTCGCCGTCGCCGGCGAAGAACCGGAAGTGGCCGGTGGCCGAGGTCGGCACCTCGGCGGTGAACTCACCGGTGCGGTCGAGCAGCCGGACGTACGCACCGTGAACCGGCTCGCCGCCTCGGGTCACCTGCCCCTGGATGACTGCTTCCTTGGCGACATCTACGCCGGCGAGCGAGAGTCCGCCCTCAGTCGCGCCGCACATCAGGCGACACCCGGCTCGTCGCCGGTCACGACCGGAACGCCGACGAGGGAGCCGTACTCGGTCCACGAGCCGTCGTAGTTCTTCACGTTCTCCTGGCCGAGGAGCTCCTTGAGCACGAACCAGGTGTGCGAGGAGCGCTCGCCGATGCGGCAGTAGGCGATGGTGTCCTTGCCCCAGTCGACGCCGGCCTCGGAGTAGATCTCCTTGAGCTCCTCGTCGGAGCGGAAGGTGCCGTCGTCGTTGGCCGCCTTGGACCACGGGACGTTGGCCGCGGTCGGGATGTGACCGGCGCGCTGGGCCTGCTCCTGCGGGAGGTGGGCGGGGGCCAGGAGGCGGCCCGCGAACTCGTCGGGCGAGCGCACGTCGACCAGGTTCTTGACGCCGATGGCCTCGACGGTCTCGTCACGGAAGGCGCGGATCGAGAGGTCCTGGTCCTTGGCGGTGTAGCTGGTCGCCTCGCGGGTCACGGTCTCGTCGGTCAGCTCGCGGGAGTCCAGCTCCCACTTCTTGCGGCCGCCGTCGAGGAGCTTGACGTCGGTGTGGCCGTAGAGCTTGAAGTACCAGAAGGCGTACGCGGCGAACCAGTTGTTGTTGCCGCCGTAGAGCACCACGGTGTCGTCGTTGGCGACGCCACGCTCGGAGAGCAGAGCGGAGAACTGGTCCTTGTTGACGAAGTCACGGCGGACCTGGTCCTGCAGGTCGGTGGTCCAGTCGAGCTTGATCGCGCCCTTGATGTGGCCCTTGTCGTAGGCGGTCGTGTCTTCGTCGACCTCGATCAGCACGACCTTCGGGTCGTCGAGGTGCTCCTCCACCCACTGGGCGGAGACGAGGGAGTTCTCGCGGGTCATCTAGGTACCTTTCGTTTGTTTCTTGCGTTCAGGGGATCAGGCCGAAGGGATTGAACCCAGCCGCCTGATCAGCAGGTAGATCTCGCAGCCGAGGCAGAACCGGAAGACGGCGTTGAGCACGGCCGCGACAAGCGCGAGACCGAGGGCGATCTGCGCCACGAGCGTGGCGCCGAGGACGTACGCCACGAGCGCGACGGCCACGAAGGCGAGGCCGACACCCTGGGCGAACCGGGGCGGTGCCGGGTCCTCGAGCTCCTCCGGCGCACCGAGGCGGGGGCGTACGAACTTCTTGAACAACCAAGCGTGCGGGGTCCGCTGAACGCCGAGCCCCGTCCCGATCGCGAAGAGCACCGTCTGGATGACGGTCACCACGAGCGCCCAGGGCTGCGGCAGCAGCAGAGCCAGGATGAGTACGACGACGGTCAGCGCCGCAGCGAACTGCGGGCCACGCGGGTCGATTCCGGTCTGCGTCGCCGTCTGGCTTGAGGTCTCGGACATGGGTGTGCTCCTGCGAGAGAGAAGGGGGTCGTCAGAACGAGCCTGACAGGCGAGAGCGATCCCCGGGTCGACTCGGTCGACAAATCTCAGGGATTCAGCGGCAGGAACGACACAGCGCCGAGCGGACGCGGCAGTGATCCACTGCGCGGCGCTTGGTCAGCATGGTCGAGAACATGGGAAGACAGTAACGCGCTGTCGAACCAGCAGGAAACGAATGTCTTGACATACGGACAGTCGTATCAGGATTCGAGATCGACGGTCGGGATCGCGCTCAGGACCTGCTCCTTGCGCGGAGCCCCCGAGGCCCGTGCGATCTCGTATCCGCCGCCGTCGATCACCAGAGTCGTCGGCGTCCGCAGGATGTCGAGGCGGTGCACCAGAGCGAGGTGATGCTCGGCGTCGATCTCGAGGTGCACCACCCCCGGCACGACCTCGGCCACCTCGCTCAGGATCCGCCGTGTCGCCCGGCAGGGCGCGCAGAAGGCGCTGGAGAACTGCACGAGGGTCGCGCGCGCACCGAGCTCGGCCTCGCCCAGCGCATCGGTGACCGCGTCCCACGCGTGCGGCTCGGGTGCGTGATCCTCGTGAGTCACATGGAGCTCCTTCGTGCCTCGAAATCGGCCGTCACTGAGCATTCGGAACAGGCCGAAGGCGAGGGCGACGGCAACCGCGATGACGGCGATCCAGGCTCCGGTGCTCACGAGGGGCACAACCCCGGCCCGGCGCGGATTATTTCCACCGAGCTCATTCCGATCCCCCAGCGAAGGGCGGGAGGAACTCGACGGTCTCCCCCGGTTCGACCTCGACCGCGTCCGGATCCTGGGACCCGACCGGCCGGTCACCGATGAGTGCCGAGCAGACCTTCAGCACCTCGGGAAGACGGGTGTCGGCGTGCAGCGCCGCGGCGCGGCGTACGACTTCTGCCAGCGACAACGGGCCGTCGACCTCGATCTGGTCGGACGGAGTCCCGGCCGCTGACTTGGCTGCCGCCCAGTAGCGGACCTCTATAACGTTCGTCACTTTCTCGTGGACAACCTTCCTATGTCACCTCAAGGTTTCGTTAATATGGTCTAACGATCACCTCACCGAGGCTCAATGTTGCGTTTCGGTGCTCTTTCTCTGACTGAGAGGCACCCCCGATGAGCTCGCTTCTGTTGCTGACCAGTTCGCTCCAGCCTTCGACAGACGTCCTTCCCGGGCTCGCACTCCTCGGCCATCAGGTGAAGATCCTCCCTGCTGAAGGTAGCGCGCTTCTCGAGGCTCCCGACTCCGACCTGCTGCTGGTGGACGGACGGCAGGAGCTCGCCCAGGCCCGCGACCTGTGTCGGCTGATCCGCACGACCGGCACCGACATCCCCGTTCTGCTGATCGCCACCGAGGGCGGCCTCGCGGTCGTCTCCCACGACTGGGGCATGGACGACGTCGTGCTGCACACCTGCGGCCCGGCCGAGCTCGAGGCGCGGATCAAGCTCGCGATCGGCCGCAGCTCGGCGGCCCGCGACGCCTCCGACCCCGAGGCCCACGTCATCCGCTCCGGCGAGGTCGTCGTCGACGAAGCCACCTACACCGCCAAGATCGGTGGCCGCCCGCTCGACCTGACCTTCAAGGAGTTCGAGCTCCTGAAGTTCCTCGCCCAGCACCCGGGCCGGGTCTTCTCCCGCCAGCAGCTGCTGCAGGAGGTGTGGGGCTACGACTACTTCGGCGGCACCCGCACCGTCGACGTCCACGTACGTCGCCTGCGCGCCAAGCTCGGCCCCGAGAACGAGACCCTCATCGGCACCGTCCGCAACGTGGGCTACCGCTTCGTGCTGCCCTCGAAGAAGAACGAGGCCAGCGCCGACAGCGCTCGGCTGGCCCCCTCTCGCGGGCTGGGTGCTGACGCCTAGGCTTCTCCTATGGCACTCACCGTCGAGCAGGTCCTGGCCATCGCGAAGGCGACCGAGGCGTACGACGGGGTGGCGCCGCTCGACGAGGCCACGCTCCTGACGCTGCGCAACCGTCCGGAGGACGTCACGATCTGGGGTGACGTACGCGGGTTCGGGCTGCTGGTCTCGACAGGCTCGACCGCCGGAGAGCTGTCGCTCGTCGTGCTCACCCAGCATCGCGGGGTCGGCCTGGGGCGCCAGCTGCAGCTCCGCGCACCTTCGCTCCCAGCCGGGACGACGGCTTGGTCGCACGGCGACAACCCGGCTGCGGCCGCTCTGGCCGCGAAGCAGGGCTGGGAGCGCACCCGCGAGCTGTGGGTGATGAGACGCCCGGTCGCCGGTCTGCCGCCCGCTCCCTCGCTGCCGGAGGGGGTAGTCGTACGCGGCTTCGAGCCCGGGGACGAGGCCGAGCTGCTCCGGGTCAACTCCGCTGCCTTCGCACACCACCCCGAACAGGGCGGTATGACCGCCGCGGATCTCAGCGAGCGGATGGCCGAGCCGTGGTTCGACGCCACCGGGCTGATCACCGCGTGGGAGGTCTCGACAAGCTCGACCACCGGGGGACGATTGCTCGCGTTCCACTGGACCAAGCGCCACAGCGAGACCGACGGCGAGGTCTATGTCGTCGGTGTCGATCCCGCCGCCCAGGGCCGGGGCCTCGGCAAGCTGGTGACGCTTCTCGGCTTGAACCATCTCGCTGCCGCCGGCGCCAGCGAGATCCATCTCTACGTCGAGGGCGACAACACTCCGGCCGTTCGTCTCTACGAGGGGCTCGGCTTCACCCGCGCCGCGGCGGACACACACGTGCAGTACACCCGCCGATAGTCTCTGATCGCGTGAAGCTGACCCAATCCCATCTCACAGAGTCTCAGAGCGACCGGGCCGTCGGGGCCATCATCGGGACCGCGGTCGCGGATGCGCTCGGGGCTCACTACGAGTTCGACCGGCCCCCGCTCGGTGCGGACGAGAAGGCGCAGATGCTCGGCGGCGGGCTCGGCCCCTTCGCGCCGGGCGAGTGGACCGACGACACGACCATGGCGTGGTGCATCCTCGACGCCGCCGCGAGCGGCTCGGACCTGCGTACCGAGGAGGGTCTGACCGCGGTCGGCCGCAACTTCCGGACGTGGTCGGAGTCGGAGCCCAAGGACATCGGCAACCAGACGGCCAGGGTGCTCAACACCGCCGGCGAATCCCCCACCGCCGAGCGGCTGCGCTTCGTCTCGGAGAAGCTGCACGAGATGACCCGCCACACGGGCGGCAACGGCTCCCTGATGCGTACCGCGCCGGTCGCGCTGCGCTATCTCGGTGATCGTCCGGCGGTCACCGAGGCCGCCGCGGCGGTGAGCGCACTGACCCACTGGGACGAGCACGCCCAGTCTGGTTGCGCCCTCTGGTCGCTGGCGATCGAGCACGCGGTGATGCACGGCGAGCTCGACGTACGCTCCGGCCTCTCCCTCCTCTCCCCCCGCCGAGGCCGACTTCTGGGCCGAGAAGCTCGACGAGGCCGAGACCGTGCCGCCGGCGACCTTCAACCCCAACGGCTGGGTGGTCACCGCGCTGCAGGCCGCATGGTCCTCGATCGCCCAGACATCGGTGCCCGAGGCCGACCCGGGCAGCCACTACGTCGAGGCGCTGAACACCGCCATCCGGATCGGCAACGACACCGACACCGTCGCCGCCATCGCCGGCGGCCTCCTCGGCGCACGTTGGGGCGCTTCCGCCATCCCGGCCGAGTGGCGCAAGCTCAGCCACGGCTACCCCGGCATCCCCGGGGACTTCCTGACGACGCTCGCCCTCGACGCAGTGGCCGCAGGGCTCACTCGTTCTTGAGCGCTCAGCCCGGCCGCGCCAAGGACCAGCATCAACGCCATCACGCTGAGAACCCCGGTGATCAGCAGCGCCGTCCCCAGCCCGGGCAGGTAGTTCAGCAATTGCTCCGAACGAGCGACCCAGACGGCGAACAAGCCACCAGGGATCTCCGGAAGGACTCGCTGTTGCACCGGGATCCACAGCGACGCCAAATCCAGTCTCAGACATGACCGGAGCCTCCCAGATCCGCCTACGCCCATCTGGGTTTCCCCGAACCCTTCACAAGTGCCGACGAGGCGACCGAGCCGGGCGAACGAACATTCGTTCGTCGCCCACAGACCTCACCCCGCTGCCGGGTGTCAGCCCTGCCGCAGCGGGCGGATGTGAAGGCCGATCTCGGGGTCGACCAGGATCTCCTGCGCGACCGGCATCCCGTCCACGACGAGCTGCGCGTCGACAGCTACGTTTCGCTTGACCAGCCCCAACGCGATCGGGCCGAGCTCGTGGTGACGAGCCGATGACCCCACGAAGCCGACCGTCTTCTCACCGAGGACCAGCTCCGATCCGGCGGCGGGCAGTCGGTTCTCGGAGCCGTCGAGGTGGAGCAGCACCAGGCGCCGCGGCGGCCGGCCGAGCGTGTGGACGCGGGCGACGGTCTCCTGGCCGCGGTAGCAGCCCTTGTCGAGATGGACGGCGTACTCCGAGCCGGCGGTCTCTTCCGAACCCGGCACCCAGCCGACCTCGTTGGGGATCGTGCGGGTGTCGGTGTCCACCCCGAACCGAGGCTCACCGCGCTCGATCCGGAGGGCCTCGAAGGCCCAGAATCCGCAGGCGGGACCCGCGGCAGCGGCGTACGTCTCCAGGGACTCGCGCGGGACGAACGAGTACTTTCCGGTGGTCGAGCTTGTCCCGGTGGTCGAGCTTGTCCCGGTGGTCGAGCTTGTCCCGGTGGTCGAGCTTGTCCCGGTGGTCGAGCTTGTCGAGACCCGCCAGACCACCACCTGCGACGGCTCCGGCGTCACGGTGACGTCGGACCAGAACTTCATCCGCTCCAGGTACGCCGCCAGGGCATCACCACGGCCCGGCTCGGTCCACGCCAAGAACGAGGTGCCGTCGTCGACACCGGAGAAGAAGTGCTCGACGTGGCCCTGCGGCGACAGGACCAGGGCCGAGGTCCAGACGCCGGGAGCCAGCCCCTCGAACGCCTGCGAGGTCAGCGAGTGCAGCCAGGTCAGCCGGTCGGGCCCGGCTATCCGGACCACGTCACGGTGGGAGAGATCGACAAACCCCTCGCCGGAGGCCAAGGTCCGCTGCTCCACGTTGAACGAGCCGTAGTGGGCGGCGACGGGTGCGTCGGCACCATCGCCGGCAACGGCACCGGGCAGGGAAAGCAGCGGGCTGGGGGTTGTCATCATGGCTCCTCAGAAGAACAGTCGACACACGCTCCGAAGACGGTCAGATGAGCGACATCTGCCTCGAAGGCGTACTCCTCACGCAGCCGCTCGCAGATTCCGTCGGCCACTGATGGGTCAACACTGGTGACCTTCTGACACTTCCTGCAAACCGCATGAAAATGCGGGCGGCCGGAGACCGAGTGGTAGGTCGATGCCCGCTCGCCCAGATGGGCGTGCCTCACCAGCCCGAGCTCCTCGAGGACCTCGAGGTTGCGGTAGACGGTGGAGAGGTTGATCGCCGAGGACGACTCGCGCACGACCGCGAGCACCTCCTCGGGGGTGGCGTGCCGAAGCTGCTCGACGGCGCCGAGGACCAGCTCGCGCTGGGGCGTGAGGCGATAGCCCTTCGCACGAAGGGCCTCACGCCAGTCCTCAGCGGCCTCGGTCATCGTGACTACTTCCTGGGCCTATCTCTAGGCCCGCTTGAGCCGCGCCCACAGGTGCGGCTGCAGGGCCTGGCCCGTCGCAGCCATGTCGAAGGCGTAGAGCAGGTCGCCCTCGACGTTGCCGTAGAGACGCTTGCCCGCGGTGTATTCCTTCGCGGTCTCGGTGCGACCGACCGCGTCGGTGGTGAGTTCGAGCTTGCCACCCTCGGCCTTGCCGTACCAGACCTCGATGATGCCGGTGTTGTGGGTCATCACCCACTCGACCTCGCCCTGGGGGCGGAATCGGACGAAGCCGGTCTCCAGCGCCGCGTCGCGAACCTTCTCCCCGGTCTCCGGGTCGATGATCCACGAGCGCGCGAAGTAGTGGAAGAACGGCCGCCCGTCGTGGGTGAAGATCAGCTCCTGCCCGAACTCGAACTTGTCGATCGTCGGATAGTCACCGTGTCCGTTGCCCTGCCAGGTGCCGAGCATCCACGCGCAGGGACCGGCGTCGGGGTGAAGGTTCTCCGGAAGTTCGAAAGCCACACGCCGAGTTTAGGCCGTAGATCGGCTACGACCCGAAACGCAAGCGCTAATGTGCACGGCATGCAAGAACTCGTGGTGAAGGTGACCGTGGGCGCGGAGGCGCCCGAGCGTACGAACCAGGCCTTCACGGTCGCCTCAGCGGCCGCGACCGCCGGCGCGAAGGTGTCACTGTGGCTCACCGGTGAGGCGACGTGGTTCGCCGTGCCCGGGCGGGCGGAGGAGTTCAAGCTCGAGAACGCCGCGCCGCTGCAGGAGCTGATCGGGCTGGTCATGGAGAGCGGTGAGGTGACCGTGTGCAGCCAGTGCGCCTCCCGCCGTGACCTCTCCGAGGAGGACCTGATCGACGGCGTCTCCATCAAGGGCGCGTTCGTCTTCGCCGAGGAGATCCTGCGCGACGGCGTACAGGCGATCGTCTACTGAGTTCGGCACCTTCGAGAATTACATGAATGTAGTTCCAGGTCGCGGGGATGTTAATCCTCTCGGAGACTCCACAGACCGCTTGGATCGCCGTTAGCATTCACCCTCGTGAGCACGCAGACCCCCAGTGGCAAGTGGTGGAGCCGTGATTCGGCCGCCCAGCCGGGTGACGACGAGGACCTGACGGCGCGTGCTGCGGAGCTGGCCCGCGCCGCTGCCGCAGCCGAGTCGCTCCGCATCTCCGCCGAGCAGGCGGCCGCCGAGCAGGCGGCGGAGCGGCTGGTGGCCGAGGAGTCCGCTGCCAAGCACGCCACCGCCCGAGCCAAGGCCGACGAGACCGCCAAGCTCCACGCTGAGCTGGCGGCCGACGCCCACCAGGCGCGTGAGGCCGCCGAGAGGGCCGCGGAGGAGTACGCCCTCGCCCGGGTCGAGGCCGAGAAGCTCGCCAACACCCGCACCAAGCAGCGTGCCGAGGCCGAGGAGGCCGCGGTGGCGAGGGGCAAGGAGCTGGAGGAGGCCGAACGGCGCCTTCTCGAAGCGTCCCGTGTCGCCGAGGAGCAGGCCCGCGCCCGCACCGAGGCCGAGGAGTCCGCGCGGATCAAGGCCGAGGAGGCGACCGCAGCGGCCGCCGCTGCCGCCGAGGCCAACACGAAGGCCGCGGAGCACGCCGAACTGGCCCAGGCCGCCTACGCCGCGCGCAGCGTTGCCGAAGCAGCCGCCGAGGACCGCCTCGAGGAGATGGACGAGCTTCGCGACGCGCTCGCGGCGGCCGAGAGAGCCGCCCGCAAGGCCGCCGACGAGTCCCGTGCCGCCTACCAGGCCCGGAGCGAGGCGGAGGCCGCGGCCGAGGCCGCCTACACCGCTCGCACCGAGGCAGACACCCGTTCCGAGGAGCTCGCGCGGATGCGCGAGGAGGCCGACGCGGCCGCTGCCGGGCGGGCCGACGAGGCACTGGCCGCGTTCACCGCGCGCCAGGCCGCAGAGCAGGCCGCCAACGAACGCGCCACCGAGGCCGAGAAGGCCGCGGCTGCCCGCATCGTGGCCGAGGAGGCCGCGGTCGCGATGGCGACCCAGGCCGAGCTGGCCGAGCAGGCTCGCAAGGAAGCCGAGGCTGCGGCCGAGGCCGCCTACGCCGCGGCCGAGGAGGCCGCGACCGCCCGCGCCGAGGCCGAGGAGGCGGCGAAGGAGGCCTTCGAGGAGCGCAAGTCCGCCGACGCCAACGCCGAGGACCACGCGATGACCCGGGCTGCGGCAGAGGCCGCTGCCGCCGACCAGTACGCCGTGGCCGCCGAGGCGCTCGCTGCCCGCACCGAGGCTGAGGAGGCCGCGCTGCGTGCCTTCAAGGCCGCCGACGCCGCCAACGACGCCCGCCTCGAGGCTGAGAAGAGCGCGAAGCAATACGCCGAGTTCGCCGCTGCCGCGGCTCACGAGGCCAACGAGAACGAGGAGCGCTACCGGCAGCTCACCGAGCTCGCCTCGCAGGCCGAGCAGGCGGCCGAGTCCGCCAACCTGGCCCGGATGGCCGCCGACCAGCGCGCCTCCGAGCACGCCGACCTGGCCGTGCAGGCCATGGAGGGCCGCCGCGCCGCCGAGCGTGCCGCGACCGAGGCCAACGAGGGTCGCCGTGCGGCGGAGTCCGCGCTGCGCGCCGCCCACGAGGCGATGACCGAGGTCGTCACCGGTCAAGCCCGCGAGCGGGAAGAGGCCGAGCGCCGGATGACGGAGATGATGACCCGTCTCGCCGACGTCCAGGAGCAGGCCGCCGAGGCCGTACGCCTTCGGGTCGAGGCCGAGGAGGTGGCCGGCCAGAAGGCGATCGACCGTCAGGCGGTCGAAGCCTCGATCCTGCACAACACCCAGCTGGTCGAGAAGGCCATCGTGGACCGGCAGATCGCCGAGCGCCGCAGCGCCCAGCTCGCCAAGCAGCTCGCCGACCTGCGCGAGGCCGTCATGCTCGCGGTCAAGGGCGGCAGCACCAACAAGCGTGCGATGCAGGCTCTCGAGCTCACCCTCGCCGCGACGCCGTCGCCGCCCGAGGCGAAGCTCCCCATCCCGGACGCGCCGGACGAGCCGCTCGTCGTCGAGCCCCTCCCGACTGCCCAGCCGGCCCCGACGGCCGAGCCTGCGCCAGCGGCCGAGGCTGCCCCGGCGGCCGAGCCCTCCGAGACCGCTCCCGCGCCGGTCTCCTCATCCGCCGGCCCCGAAGCCGGCCCCCCGACCGCGCCCGTGACCCTGCCGGAGCGGCAGCCCGGAAAGACGCAGGGTGACAAGAACCAGGCATCCTCCAAGGACCCGTTCGCGGATCCGACTGATCTGCCGGACACCCCGAGCGACGCCCTCCCCCAGCGCTCCAGCGGCTGGCTGGCCGCGGTAAAGCTCGCCGAGTCCGGCAAGTTCCCCGGAGCCAAGATCCCTGGTGCCGACAGTGTCGTGTCGGCGCCCGCCGACGACGCGTCCGACGCCGACCAGAAGGGCGAGAAGGTCGGCACCAAGAAGCTCACCGTCCGCACCTTCAGGCCCGAGGACGGCTCGCTCATGACCGAGAGCACCGTCACGGTCACCGAGGAGGGTGTGCTCGACGTCCGCAAGGACGAGCAGACCCACACCTACGACCTCTACGACACCCACACCGACATCACCATCAAGGGTCAGCCGACCACCGACGAGTGGGTCGTCGAGTTCGCCACCGACGAGGCCGGTGCGGTCCAGGTCGACAAGTCGATGGTCGACCCCGAGGCGTTCCAGCGCGAGGTGCTCCGCTGGCGCCCCGACATGGCCGGCTGAGCGCCCTCAGTTCGTCACAGGTTGTCCTTCAAGACCCGCGCGATCTCGAGGACAGCGGCGCGTGACGTACGCCCGGCGCCGACCACGTTCAGGAACCCGTGGATCTGGTCGGCGAAGCGCTTGTGGGCGACCTTCACCCCGGCCTCCTCGAGCTTGGCCGCGTACGCCTCACCCTCGTCGCGCAGCGGGTCGAAGCCCGCGGTCGCGACGTACGCAGGGGCGAGCCCGCTCGCCGGGATCTCCGCGTACAGCGGAGCGTGGCGCGGGTCGCGGTGGTCGGTGCCCTCGGGCAGGTAGTTGTCGGTGGCCGCCGCGATGAAGTCGGCGGTCAGGTAGAAGCCCTCGCTGAGCTCCTCGCGGCTGCGGGTGTTCGCCTCCGACTGGGTGACCGGGTAGATGAGCAGCTGGAAGGCGCAGTCCTCGCCGACCGCGAGCGCGACGCCGGCCGCCAGGTTGCCGCCGGCCGAGTCACCGCCGACCCCGATCCGGGCCGGGTCCGCACCGAGCTCGGCCGCGTGCTCGACGGCCCATCGAAACGCCGCGATCGAGTCGTCGTACGCCGCCGGGAACGGCGACTCCGGAGCCAGCCGGTAGTCGACCGAGAGCACCTTGACCCCCGACTCGCTGGCCAGCAGCCGGCAGGGGGCGTCGTGGGAGTCGAGGTCACCGAAGATGAAGCCGCCGCCGTGCAGGAAGACCAGCAGCGGAGCGTTGCCCGAGACGCCCTCGGGCGTGTAGAGCCGCGCCTTGAATCCCGCGACCCAGAGCTCACGCACCGACCCGATCTCCTGGCGACCGCCGCCGAGCTGCGACTGCCGCAGCAGCGCCACCCGCCCCTTCGGGATCGGCAGCGTCGACGGGTCCGGCTCCCCCGACACCTTCATCAGCGCGAGCATGATCTGCGTATCCACCGCGAGCGTCTGTCCGTCGTACGTCACCGGCTTGCCCACGATCCGCCGCTGCACGGCGGGCGGCAGGTTCATAGCCGCCGCGAAGGCAGACTTCTTCACCGGCACCAGCAACGGATCGATCAGGGACGACGCACGCGCGAGAATCGACATGCGCCCAAACTACCCCGTTACCGGGACGTCGTGTAACAGGTAGTTCATCAGGCGACCCACCGCGACATCTCTGCGGGGCTCGACCCGGCCGATCCATCGACAGGTGCCCAGGAGCGGGACGTACCGTGGATTCGACGGTTCCACACCACGCTCGGATGAAAGACTGGACCCATGAGTCTCGACCCGCAGGCCCCCACCCGGTCGGCCGAGGACACCGTGAGCCTGACTGCGGTTCCCGACCAGCCGTTCGATGTCGAGCCCGAATACATCCCCGACCACGAGGCGCTGGCCGAGGTCGAGAAGTACGAGGACCGGTTCCTCGACCGAGAGCTCTCGTGGCTGCGGTTCAACGAGCGAGTCCTGGAGCTGGCGGAGGACGAGACCCTGCCTCTGCTGGAGCGCGTACGCTTCCTGGCGATCTTCACCTCCAACCTCGACGAGTTCTTCATGGTCCGCGTGGCCGGGCTCAAGAGAAGGATCGCGGCAGGGGTGGCGGTCAAAGCCGCCTCCGGGCTGATGCCGCGTGAGGTCCTCGAGCTGATCTGGAAGAAGACCCGGGAGCTCTCCGAGCGCCATGCCGAGGTGTTCCGCGGTCAGGTGAAGCCGGCGCTGCTCGACGAGGGCATCCAGCTGCTGCACTGGGAGGACCTGACCCCCGAGGAGGTCAAGGCCTGCAAGAAGCTGTTCAAGGAACGGGTCTATCCGGTCCTGACGCCGCTCGCCGTGGACCCGGCCCACCCGTTCCCCTATATCTCCGGCCTCTCGCTCAACCTCGCCGTCCGCCTGCGCGACCCGAAGTCGAAGAAGAAGCACTTCGCCCGGGTGAAGGTGCCGCCGATCTTCGCCCGGTTCGTGCCGCTCGGCAACGATCGCTTCGTGCCGCTGGAGGAGGTCATGGCCGAGCGGCTGCAGAAGCTCTTTCCGGGCATGGAGATCATCGAGGTCCACACCTTCCGGGTCACCCGCAACGAGGACCTCGAGGTCGAGGAGGACGACACCGAGAACCTCCTCACCGCACTGGAGAAGGAGCTGCTGCGGCGGCGCTTCGGTCCGCCCGTACGCCTCGAGGTGCAGGAGTCGATGACCGACTCGACGCTCGACCTGCTGGTCTCCGAGCTCGGCATCTCCGACAAGGAGGTCTTCCGGCTGCCCGGCCCGCTCGACCTGCGCGGGCTGCACGGGATCGCCGACATCGACCGCGGTCAGCTGAAGTATCCGGCCTTCCTGCCGAGCACCCACCCGGCCCTGGCGCCCGTCGAGAGCGCCGCGCCGGTCGACGTCTTCAAGGCAGCGCGCCGCGGCGACGTACTCCTCCAGCATCCCTATGACTCGTTCGCGACCAGCGTGCAGCGCTTCCTCGAGCAGGCGGCGGCCGACCCGCGCGTGCTGGCGATCAAGCAGACCCTCTACCGCACCTCGGGCGACTCCCCCATCATCGATGCCCTGATCGACGCCGCCGAGGCCGGCAAGCAGGTGCTGGTGCTGGTCGAGATCAAGGCGCGCTTCGACGAGGTGGCCAACATCCGCTGGGCACGCAAGCTCGAGCAGGCCGGCTGCCACGTGGTCTACGGCCTGGTCGGCCTGAAGACCCACTGCAAGCTGGCGATGGTGGTCCGCGAGGAGCCCGACGGCACCATCCGCCGCTATACCCACATCGGCACAGGCAACTACAACCCCAAGACCTCGAGGCTCTACGAGGACATGGGACTGATCACCACCGACGAGGCCATCGGCGAGGACGTCGCCCACCTGTTCAACAACCTCTCCGGCTGGAGCCGCGAGGCGACGTACGGGCAGCTCCTGGTCGCCCCCGGCAACGTACGTCTCGGCCTGATCGAGCAGATCCACGCCGAGATCGCCCACCATCTTGCGGGGCGGCCTGCCCGGATCCGGCTGAAGGCCAACTCCGTGGTCGACGAGGCCATCATCGACGCGCTCTACCTGGCTTCCCAGGCGGGCGTTCCCGTCCAGCTGCTGGTGCGTGGCATCTGCGCGCTCCGTCCGGGTGTGGAGGGGCTCAGCGAGACCATTGAGGTGCGCTCGATCCTGGGCCGGTTCCTCGAGCACTCGCGGATCTTCTGGTTCGAGAACGGCGCTCCCGACGACGGCGACGACGGACCGAGCGCCTGGATCGGCTCGGCCGACATGATGCACCGCAACCTCGACCGACGGGTCGAGGCCCTCGTACGTCTTCCCACACCGGAGCTCGTGGCGGAGGTCGGCTCGCTGTTCGACATGGCCTTCGAGTCGACCACGGATGCCTGGGTCCTCGGGCCCGACGGGACGTGGTCCCGCAACCACGCTCCCAACCATCTCCAGGCGATGTTGATCACACGTCAGCGCCAGCGCAGGCGCGCTTCGACAGGCTGAACACGCCCTGACTTTCGTCGTGTCAAGCGGACTCGCCTAACATGAGCCCGCAGGTCTGCCTCATCCAGCCAGGAGCCCCCCGTGCGTTTCCGAATCCGCCCGGTCGACACGTCGTTCTACGACCTGTTTGCCGAGTCCGCCAACCACCTTGTCGGCGGTGTCTCGCTGCTCGCCGAGATGCTCAGCGACACAGCCGATCGCGAGGACGTCGCGCGACGCATGCGCGACGCGGAGCATGCCGCTGACGAGACGACCCACGAGATCGTCAAGAAGGTCAACTCGACCTTCGTCACGCCGTTCGACCGCGAGGACATCTATGCCCTCGGCTCCGGTCTCGACGATGTGATGGACTCGATGGACGAGGTCGTCGACCAGATCTTCGTCTACGGCGTCAACATCCTGCCACCGGAGCTCTCCGACCAGGTCACCGTGCTCCAGCGCTGCGCCGAGCTGACCGCCTCCGCGATGCCCAAGCTTCGCTCGATGAAGGAGCTCGCGGAGTACTGGATCGAGATCAACCGTCTCGAGAACCAGGGCGACAAGAACCACCGTCGCATCCTCGCCAAGCTCTTCTCCGGTGAGTACGACGCGATGGAGGTCCTCAAGCTGAAGGACATCGTCGAGTCCCTCGAGGACGCGATCGACGCCTTCGAGAAGGTCGCGAACACCGTCGAGCAGATCGCCGTCAAGGAATCCTGACACCGTGGAACTTGCCATCGTCATCGCGGTGGTGGTCGTCGCGCTCGTCTTCGACTACACCAACGGCTTTCACGACGCCGCCAACGCCATCGCGACCTCCGTGTCCACCCGCGCGCTCACGCCGCGCATCGCCCTCCTGCTCGCAGCGGTGATGAACTTCGTCGGCGCCTTTCTGGGCCAGAAGGTCGCCCACACCGTCTCCGACACGATCACCCCACCATCAGGAGCGCAGGGTCTGACCGTCGTGATGGCCGGCCTGCTCGGCGCCATCGCGTGGAACATGATCACCTGGTACTTCGGTCTTCCCTCGTCCTCGTCGCACGCCCTGATCGGCGGTCTGGCCGGCTCGGCGATCGCCGCCGGCGCGTTCGTCAACTGGATCACGGTGCTGGAGAAGGTCGTCATCCCGATGTTCATCTCGCCGTTGGTGGCCTTCGGCCTCGGCTTCGGTGTGATGCTCGCGATCATGTGGATCTTCCGGCGCGCCAATCCCCACAAGGCGCAGAAGGGCTTCCGGATTGCCCAGACGATCTCGGCCGCTGCGATGGCGCTCGGTCACGGTCTCCAGGACGCGCAGAAGACCATGGGCGTCATCTTCCTCGCCCTGGTCACCGGTGGCTTCCTCTCACAGGGCGACGACCTTCCGTTCTGGGTGATCGCTGCCGCCGCCACCGCGATCTCCCTCGGCACCATGTCCGGCGGCTGGCGCATCATGCGCACCCTCGGCCGCCGGATCATCCACCTGGACCCCTCGCGCGGCTTCGCCGCCGAGTCGGTCGCCGCCTCGGTGCTCTACACCACGGCGTACATCTGGGAGGCCCCGATCTCGACCACCCACACGATCACCTCGTCGATCATGGGTGTCGGCGCGACCAAGCGGTTCTCCGCGGTCCGCTGGGGCGTGGCGAAGTCCATCGTCATGGCCTGGATCTTCACCTTCCCCGCCGCCGGCGGCGTCGCTGCGCTGACCTACCTGCTCTGCCACTTCGTTTTTCAGTTGCCGTAGAAGCGGTAACGCCGAGTCGGCGCATCCTGACCCTCTCGCTCGCTTCGCTTCGCGAGACACGGGTCAGGATGCGCCGACTCGGCTGCATTTTCAGAAGCTCTAGCCGAACCGGCCCGAGATGTACGCCTCGGTGTCCGGGTTGTCCGGGTTGGTGAACATCTGCTTGGTGGGGTTGAACTCCACCAGGTGACCCGGCTGGCCGGCGGCCTTCAGGTTGAAGAAGCCGGTGTCGTCGGAGACCCGGGCGGCCTGCTGCATGTTGTGGGTGACGATCACGATCGTGTAGTCGGACTTCAGCTCGTGGATGAGGTCCTCGATCGCAGCGGTGGAGATCGGGTCGAGCGCCGAGCACGGCTCGTCCATGAGCAGCACCTCCGGCTGAACGGCGATCGCACGGGCGATGCAGAGCCGCTGCTGCTGACCACCGGAGAGCCCCATGCCGGGCTTGCCGAGGCGGTCCTTGACCTCGTTCCACAGGTTGGCGCCACGCAGCGCGCTCTCCACGATCGTGTCCGCCTCGGACTTCTTCATCCGCTTGGAATTGAGCTTGTTGCCGGCGAGCACGTTGTCGTAGATCGACATCGTCGGGAACGGGTTCGGCCGCTGGAAGACCATGCCGACCTTGCGGCGTACGGCCACCGGGTCGACGTTCGGCCCGTAGATGTCCTGGCCGGCGATCGTGATCTTCCCCTCGACGTAGGCGCCGGGGATGACCTCGTGCATCCGGTTCAGCGTGCGCAGGAAGGTCGACTTGCCGCAGCCGGACGGCCCGATGAAGGCGGTCACAGACTTCGGCTTGACGGACATGGTGACGTCCTCGACGGCCTTGAAGTCGCCGTAGAAGATGCTGGTGTCCTTGACTTGAATGGACATGTGTTACTCCTAGCGCCCGGTCTTGGGGGCGAAGATCGTGCCGACGATACGGGCGATGAGGTTGAGGACCATGACGAGGATGAAGAGCACCAGTGCCCCACCCCAGGCGTACTCGACGCCCTTCGCAGTGGCCTCGGACAGCTGGGTGTAGATGAAGACCGGCACGGTCATCATCGGGCTGTTGTCGAAGGCGTTGGTGTTCAGGTTCGGGTTGAAGCCCGAGGCGACCAGCAGCGGCGCCGTCTCACCGATCACTCGCGAGATCGAGAGGACCACACCGGTGACGATGCCGCCGATGGCGGTCGGGAGCACCATCTTGGTGATGGTGCGCCACTTCGGCACCCCGAGGGCGTACGCAGCCTCGCGCAGGTCGTCGGGGACCAGCTTGAGCATCTCCTCGGTCGAGCGGACCACCGTCGGGATCATCAGCAGCGAGAGCGCGACGCCGCCGCCGAAGCCGAAGCGCGTGCCCGGCCCCATGATCAGGGTGAAGAGCGCGAACGCGAACAGGCCCGCGACGATGGACGGGATACCCGTCATGACGTCGACCAGGAAGGTGATCCCCTTGGCGAGGCGGTTGCCCTTGCCGTACTCGATCAGGTAGATCGCGGTCATGATGCCGATCGGGATCGAGATCACCGCCGCGATGCCGGTGACGATCAGGGTGCCGATCAGTGCGTGGTAGAGCCCGCCCTGGTCGTCGCCGGTGACCGAACGCATCGAGAAGGTGAGGAACTCCGGGCTGATGGTTGCGGCGCCGCGGGAGACGACCGTGTAGATGAGCCAGATCAGCGGGATGACCGCGACCGCGAAGGCCGTCCACACCAGACCGGTGACGAGCTTGTCGGTCGCCGAGCGCTTGTTCTCCACCAGCAGCGCCCACAGGGGGTAGCCGATGAGGAACGCGAGCACGCCGATGACAGCGGCTCCGACGATGCCCACGCCGAGCACCAGGGCGAGGCCGCCGAGAGCGAGCGCCGCGACGCCGACCAGCCACTGGGCGCCTCGCGGGAGCGTTGCGTGCGACAGCGGGGCCTCGTCGCGGGGAACGTCAGCCACAGAAGGGTTGGACTTGCTCACTTGGCCCTCCCTCGGGCGACGATCCAGCGGGCGAGCGCGTTGACCAGGAAGGTGAACGCGAACAGCACGAGGCCGGTCGCGATCAGCACGGAGAGCCGGTCGGGCGTGCTCTCCTTGTAGCCCTGGGCGATGTATGCCGCGATGGTCTGCGGGTTGTTGGTGCCGATGATGAACAGCGAGATGATCACCTTCGGCGAGACGATCATCGCGATCGCCATGGTCTCACCGAGGGCCCGGCCGAGGCCGAGCATGACCGCGGAGACCATCCCGGAGCGGGCGTAGGGGAAGACCGCGTAGCGGATCATCTCCCAGCGGGTCGCGCCCAGCGCCAGCGCCGCCTCCTCGTGCAGTCGCGGCGTCTGCGCGAAGACCTCGCGGCAGATCGAGGTGATGATCGGCAGGACCATCACGGCCAGCACGATCGAGGCGGTGAACAGCGTACGGCCGTTGCCGGAGGGTTGGCCGTCGAAGAACGGCAGCCAGGCCAGGTTCTTGGAGAGCCAGGTGTGGGCCGGCACCAGGTACGGACCGAGCACCACCGCACCCCACAGGCCGAAGACGACCGACGGGACCGCGGCGAGCAGGTCGATGACGTACGCCACGGGGGTGGCGATCCGCCGCGGGGCGTAGTGGCTGATGAAGAGCGCGATCGCCACGCTGAAGGGGACCGCGACGATCAACGCCAGCACAGCGGCGTACATGGTGGCGAACAGCAACGGCACGACCAGGCCCAGGAACGAGCCCTGGCCGGTGTAGTGCTGCTCGTCCACACTGAAGCCCGGGATGCCCTCGATCCCCAGGAAGATGAAGACGGCTGCCAGCGCCACCAGGATGAGAGTGGCGGCAGTGACGGCGATGCCTCGGAAGACGACATCACCCACCGAGCCACGGCCGGACAGCTCCGACTTCGTGTCAACGCCAGGGTCGGCGCCGGGGTCAGCGGCGACAGTCACAAGGCATTCCTCGACTTTCTTGTTTCGGTTCTCAAGACAGCCGTACGGGCGGCGGCCGCAGCCACCGCCCGAACGGCGATCACGTCAGACTGGTCGGCACTACTTGATCGCGCCGACGAGCTCCAGAGCCTTGTCCGCGGTCTCGCGGTCCAGCGGCGCGGAGCCGGCCTCCTCGGCGGCGGCCTCCTGGCCCTCCTCGGAGAGGATGTACTCCAGGTAGCCCTTGATGTTGGCCGCGTCCTCGGCGTTCTCGTAGGTCGGGCAGGCGAGCAGGTAGGTGACCAGCACGACCGGGTAGACACCGGCCTCGGTGGTGTCGCGGGCGACCTCGACGGCCATGTCGCTGTCGCTGGTGCCGACCGACTTCGAGGCAGCCAGGATCTTGGCAGCGGCCTCGGGGGTCGGCTCGACGAAGTCCTCGCCGACCTTGACCTTGACGGTGGCGAGATCGTTCTCGGTCGCCGCCGAGGCGTCCACGAAGCCGATGTAGCCAGCACCCTGCATGGCGGTCACGACACCGGAGGTGCCGTCGCCGCCCTCGCCGCCCTCGATGGAGGCGGGCCACTCACCGTCGGGCTCCTCGGCCCAGCCACCGGCGGCCGCGAGGTACTCGGTGAAGTTCTCCTGGGTGCCAGAGTCGTCGGCGCGGTGGACCGGGGTGATCGCGCTGTCCGGAAGCTCGGCGTCCGGGTTGGTCGCGGCGATCGCCGGGTCGTTCCACTTGGTGATCTTGCCGGAGAAGATGCCGGCGAGGGTCTTGGCGTCGAGGTTGAGCTCGTCGACGCCCTCGACGTTGAAGACGACGGCGATCGGCGAGACGTACGCCGGGACCTGGATCGGGTCACCGCCGCACTGCTCCTTGGCCTTGGTCAGCTCGCCCTCGTCGTCGTTGAGAGCGGCGTCGGTGCCACCGAAGAGGTAGCCGCCGGTCGCGAAGCCCTCACGACCCGAGCCGGATCCCACGGGCTCGTAGACGACGCTGAGGTCGGGGTTCGCGTCCTGGATGCCGGCGACCCATGCCGCCTGGGCCTTTTCCTGAGCAGAGGAACCGCCACCCTTGATGGTGCCCGAGAGGGTGCCTTCGCCTTCGCTGCCGCTGTTCTGCTCGTTGGCGGCGCCGCAGGCGCTGATCGAAAGAGCGAGGGCCGCGGCCGTGATGCCCGGGACAAGTGCCCGGCGCAGCGAGGTGGTGTTCACGCAAGTCTCCTGATGATGATGCAGTCGATTCGGAGTTGTCGCGATGACCGTAAGCAGCCGAGGTGGACGGGAAACTCGGCGTAGGTGAACACAGGCTGAACGTGGGACACAAAGTCGATGGCAAATCGGCGTCGGTTGCGGGCACAGAAGATGAACAGGCAGGCCCCGAGCCGCTTTCAGGCCTGAAAGGCCTCCGCCGCACACACTTCGCCCGCCCGCACGTGCAGGACCATCAGCTCACCCTTCGCCAGCTTCGGGTCCCGTGCGCCCAGGCCGCCGAAGAGCCACGGCAGCACCGGTCGGTGCGTGCAGATCACCGTCGGGACGGCCAGGTCACGCAGGGTCTCCGCGGCCAGGGCCGACACGCTACCTTCCTCCGCGCCCTCCTCGCTCAGCAGTCTCAGCTGCTCGGGCGAGATGCCGGCCATCCCGGCGTACGGCGCCACGGACTGCACGCAGCGGACGCTCGGCGAGGTGATCACCCGGCCGACGTCGTAGGCCATCAGCAGGCCGGCCAGGGCGACCGCCTGGGCCCGCCCGGTGTCGTCGAGCGGCCGCTCCCGGTCTGCGCGGGGCCAGGCCGAACGGCCGACCGCCGACCCGTGCCGGAGGACGACGAGGGGCGTGGTGAGGTGGCGTACGTCCACTGCCTCCTGCAGCGTGGCCCGGTCGTGCGGATAGGTGAGCCGCTCGCGCGCCTTCTCCACCGAGAGCCACTCGACCTCGTCGATCTCGTCGTTGATCTGGTAGCCGTCGACGTCGTCGTCGGTGCCGGCAGCGGCGCGGCCGACCCAGTAGTGGACCACCTTCTGTCCCGCCTCGACGGGATAGCGCTGCGGCCGGAGCGGGCGGCCGAGTGCGACCCTCAGACCGGTCTCCTCGCGCACCTCGCGGATCGCGGCCACCGGCACCGTCTCACCGGGGTCGACCTTGCCCTTGGGGAAGGACCAGTCGTCGTACTTGGGTCTGTGGACCAACGCCACCTCGGGCAGGTCGTCGTGCTCGCGAAAAACCACTACGCCGGCGGCCGGGATCTCGGGCATGGGCACAGGGTATGTCGGCTGGGTGTATCAGTTGGGCGATCGGCTCGTCTAAGGTTCGTCGGGATGCTCCGCAACCCTCAGCTTCTCGATCGCCCTCGGACGTGGGCCGGTCGGTCGACCCGAGTCGTACGCGCCCACCCCCTGTTGACCATCGCGGTGGGCGTCCTCGTCGCGGCGCTGGTGATCTTCCTGGCCCGGACGTGGGTGACCCGTGGCGGCGACCTCGACGAGGCGCTGCGGCTGGCCCCCAGCGAGGCGACCCGGGTCTCGTTCACCGACTGGGCCGGCATCCGCGAGAGCGTCGGCACCGACCTCGATGCGAGCTCCTCACCGGCGGAGGTCCACGAGATGATCGACGAGGCCTATACGAAAGACCTCACCTCGACCTCGGTGCTGCCCGATGCCTCGGGGCTGCTGCAGCAGCACTTCGGCTGGTCACCGGCGACCCTCGACTGGGAGCTCTACACCCAGTCGACCGAGGGCGCGCTCATGCTCGCGCACCTCGAGGACATGGACGCCGACCACCTCGTCGACAAGCTCACCTCGATGGGGTTCACCGCCCCTGAGGACGATCCTGCCGACGGCGGCGTCTGGGACGGCACTCTGGTCCCGTTCGCCAACTTCACCGACTCCGGGATCGACTCGACGATCTCCCCGCAGCTCACCTACATCGCCTTCCTGCCCAAGCGAGACCTCATCGTGGCCTCGGACGGTCGGCGCTACCTCGGCGACCAGGTCGAGAACCTCGGCGACGGCGATCTGAACGAGCCGATGACGGAGGCAGCCGGCCGGCTCGGCGACCCGCTCTCGGCGTTCGTCTACGACGGGGACTTCACCTGCAGCGAGATCGGGCTCAGCGGCGCCTCGGCCGCCGACCAGGACCAGGCCGACGGCCTGGTCGACGCAGCCGGCGACATCAACCCGATCGCGGGCTTCGCCATGGCGGCCGAGCCGAGCGGGAACGTACGCGTCGCGATGGCCTTCGAGAACGACGACCAGGCGCGCACCAACGCCGACACCCGCGCCAAGCTCGCAGTCGGCCCGGCCCCGGGCCAGGGCGGCACCTTCGACGAGCGGTTCGACCTCGGAAAGGTCGCGGCCGAGGATGCGGTCGTCACCATGCAGCTGCAGCCGAAGGACGGCACTGCCGTGCTCTCCGACCTGGCGAACGGACCACTGCTCTTCGCGACCTGCTGAAAGGACTCCAGCTAGAGGATGATCCCGAGGATGCGGTCGATCTCCTCCTGGGAGAGGTGATCCTCGGACTCGCTGGCGGCGACGATGAGGTTGGTGGTGAGCTCGACCTCGAGGAGCAGCTCGGGATCTTCCAGCGTCACATCGAACTGGTCAGCCACGCCCGCCTCCTCACCCTAAGACCTGGTCTTCACATCATCGCCCAGTCTCGGTGGATCTGCGTGCTGATCCGCCAAGAACCATCAAAAGTTGTCACATCAAGCGTGACACAGAAGTCTGAGAGCGCTCCAATCAGACCACGAGGCCCCAGCCAGACGGCTGGGGCCTCGGTGCAGATGATCAGTGTCGGCTTACGCCGAACCCGAGATCGTCTTGATATTCAGCGAGCGAATCAGAGAGGACGAACGTTCTCCGCCTGCGGGCCCTTCGGGCCCTGCGTGACGTCGAACTCGACCTTCTGGTTCTCGTCCAGCGACTTGTAGCCGTTGGTCTGGATCGCAGAGTAGTGCACGAAGACGTCGTCGCCGCCGTCCTCCTGCGCGATGAAGCCGAAACCCTTCTCGGCGTTGAACCACTTAACGGTGCCCTGAGCCATCTGCTCGTTACTCCTTAGTCGGGGCGAGAGGCCACCAGGTTCGGTAGCCCCGCATCAGGGGCGGGTGACACGTCGCTCCGACCTGTGTTCCCGAACCTGGGTCCGGGCGGGCACAGAGCAGAAACGCCGTTGGCTCACAAACTCCGCAGGCGTCAGACCTTCTGGAACTTGCTCCTGTTGCGGGAGTGACATTAGCAACTCGCGGGCCGCTGCGAACCCCCCTTGGCGGATCGTTTTACGCGCGAAGCGGTGAAGCTTGCGCGACAGAGCCGTGAAACGGCCGCTCAGCGGGACGTTCGCCCACCGCCTCCGAGGGAGTCTGCGGACAGCGAGAGCCCAGCCGGGTCTGCCCGTCGACGCAATACTTGGCTAGCCACATGATTCCCGCTACGATGGTTAGGTGGCTGACCACATTATTTGCCAGAGCGACGCGACCCGAAGTGGAGTCTTCATGAAAGCAATCATTCTCGACGAGTTCGGTGGCCCGGATGTGCTGCACGAGGCGGACGTCGAAGTCCCGCAGCCCGGCCCCGGCCAGGTCCGAGTGCGCGTCAAGGCCGCCGGGCTGAACGCGCTGGACGGCAAGAAGCGCACCGGGGCGCTCGAGGCCATCTTCCCGACGACGTTTCCCGCCATCCCCGGCGGGGAGCTCGCGGGTGTGGTCGACGCGCTCGGTGAGGGCGTGAGCGACGTACAGGTCGGCGACGAGGTGCTCGGCTGGGCAGACACCGGCTCGTACGCCGAGTACGCCCTGGCCACCGCTGTGGCCCGCAAGCCCGCAGATCTCTCCTGGCAGGACGCGGCCGCACTGCCGGTCGCCACCGAGACCGCCGAACGGGTCCTGGACCAGCTGGACGTGACCGCCGGGGAGACCGTGCTGATGCACGGCGCCTCCGGAGCGGTCGGCACCGTGGCCGTGCAGCTCGCCACGGCTCGCGGTGCGCGCGTGATCGCCACCGCCGGCCCCTCGAACCAGGACTACCTGACCTCGCTCGGCGCGACCCCGACCACCTATGGCGAGGGCCTGGTCGAGCGGGTGCGGACCCTGGCTCCCGATGGTGTGGACGCGGTCTTCGACCTGGCCGGCAAGGGCGCCCTACCCGACTCCATCACCTTGCGCGGCGGCACCGAGCGCATCGTCACCATCGCCGACTTCAGTGCGGGCCAGCTGGGCGTCACCTTCTCCCCCGGCGGCGGAGGCCACCCCGCCGAGCGCCTCGCCGCGGTGGCTCAGGACGCCGCGGCCGGAAAGCTGACCACCACCGTCACGTCGTACCCGTTGGCCAAGGCGGCCGAGGCCCAGCGGGCCAGCGACGCCGGACACGTGCGCGGCAAGCTCGTCCTCGCCGTCGACTGAGCGCCCCGTCCCAACCCCACCTGTTGTGGTGGCCGTTCGGGCCACCGCGTACCGAAGGAGAATCTCATGCTGGAATCCCTGTGGGCCCCGATCACCCTCGGCGGCACCGCTTTGCCACACCGTCTGGTCATGGCACCCATGACCCGTGACCGCTCCACCCCGGAGGGCGTGCCGACGGAGCTGAATGCCGAGTACTACGCACAGCGCGCCTCCAAGGCGCTGATCATCACCGAGGGCACCCAGCCCTCCGCCGACGGCCAGGGCTACCTGCTCACCCCCGGCATCTACAACGACGCGCAGATCGCCGGATGGCGCAAGGTCACCGACGCGGTGCACGCGGCAGGCAGCCGTGTGTTCATCCAGCTGATGCACGTCGGCCGGATCTCCCATCCCGACAACACTCCGCACCACCGTCAGCCTGTCGCCCCCTCGGCGATCCGCCCGGACGGCGTGATGTTCACCGCGTCCGGCCCTCAGAAGATGCCCGAGCCCCGTGCGCTCTCGACTCAGGAGGTCACCGAGACCGTCGAGGACTTCCGGCGCGCGGCCGCCTCGGCTGTCGCCGCGGGCGCGGACGGGGTGGAGATCCACGGCGCCAACGGCTACCTGATCCACCAGTTCCTCTCCGGCAACGCCAACCAGCGCACAGACCGTTACGGCGGCTCGATCGAGGCCCGTATCCGGTTCGCCGTGGAGGTTGTCGGCGCGGTGGCCGACGAGATCGGCCCCGCGCGCACCGGCATCCGTATCTCGCCGGGAAACCCGTACAACGACATCGCCGAGTCCGATACCCACGAGCTGTATCCGGCGCTCGTCGAGGCACTGCGCCCGCTGGGGCTGGCTTACCTGCATCTGATGCATGTGGGCGACGAAGAGCTGCTCGACACGCTTCGCGCACAGTGGCCGGGCACTTTGATCCTCAACCGGCCCGGCGCCGACATCTCGGCCCGTGCCAAGGACGTCGACAACGGCACGGCCGACCTGGTATCCGTGGGTGCACTGGCGCTTGCCAACCCCGACCTGGTCGAGCGGCTGCGCGTCGGGGCAGAGTTGAACAGTCCCGACCCGGCGACCTTCTACGGTGGCGGAGCGGTCGGATACACCGACTACCCCACCCACACCGGCTGAAGCGGAGACCATGCCCGAGATTCCCACCACCGCCGCAGGCGGGCCGATGAGCTACGCGATCTTCCAGCTCGCTCGTGCCCACCGCGCCTACGCCGGCGCCCTGCTGCGCAAGATGGACCTGCACCCCGGCCAAGAGCTGCTCCTGATGCAGCTGCTGGACCGCGAGGGCCAGACTCAGTCCGAGCTTCTCGAGAGCGTTGGCCTCGATCACTCCACCGTCTCCAAGTCCCTGCGGCGCATGCAGGAAGCGGGCCTGCTGGTCCGCGAGCCGGCCGAGCACGACCGGCGGGTGATGGTCGTCCATCTCACGGACAAGGGCCGTGCCATGCGCGAACCCATCGCCGCCCTGTGGCAGAGCCTGGAGGGAGTCTCCGCGAGCAGTCTGACCGAGGATCAGGCAGCGGCGTTCGTCGAGACTGCTGGCGCGATCACCGACTCGATCACCAGTCGCCCGCTGCCGCAAGAAGAGTCCGGCTGACCCTCATCACAGGGCCGAGCCCCGAGTCGCATGTGCGGCTCGGGGCTCGAGCCCGATGTAGGCCGTGTCGGTCTCGAACCGACGACCCATGGATTAAAAGTCCACTGCTCTACCAACTGAGCTAACGGCCCGTCGGGAGTCTACCGGAGCAACGGTCTTCTCCTATTCTGGGACGCCCGGCGAGGGGTGCATCCGCTCGCTGGCGATGCGGGAGCACCGCTCGGCGGCGGCCGCGCCCGTCAGCGCATGCTCGAGCAGCAGCTGGGCCCAGCGCTCGTAGCGGGTGACCTCGACAGGGTCGGCGATCTCGAGATCGCCGGCACTGGTCTCGAGGGTGACGATCCGGTCGCGCTGGTCCCAGCCGTGCTGCACCAGAACCGGGAAGCTCTCGAAGGGAACGATCCCGATGGTGGCCTTGGTGGTCGTCGCCAGCCTGGCGATGTGATCGATCTGGGCGCGCATGATGTCCGGCGAGCCGACCAGGTGATGGAGGGCCGCCTCGCCGACCAGGATGGTGATCGATCTTCCGGCCTCGTAGAGGATCGCCGAGCGGCGCAGCCGCGCCGCGATCACACCCGAGGTCTCCTCGGGCTCGGCGTCCCGCTCACGAGCACCGCCCGCCAGAGCCAGCAGGGCACGCGCATAGTCAGGGGTCTGCAGCAGCTCGGGGACGCTGTGCGGCGCGAAGCTGGTCAGGACCTTCGTGGCGACCTCGGTCGCCGCGTACGCCTCCTGGCGCTGCTCGGCGCCACCGCCGGTCGGCGGGGCGTCTCGGAACGCGGCCTGCTCGAGGTCGGCACGGGCACGCAGCGCGAGCAGCATCTCCCTGTCGGCGCCAACCGCGGCCGCCCAGGCGCGGACCTCGTCCTCGGAGATCGACTGGCGGCCCGACTCGATCTTCGACACCTTCGGCTGGGACCAGCCCGACCCCAGAGCATCCGCGAGGTCGATTCCGGTCAGTCCGGCGGCGCGACGGGCATCTCGGAGCGCCTCGGTGAGCGCTTCGCGGGCTCGGCGGTTGGGACGGGACACGGCAGGGGCCTCCTTAGCGGGCGGGGCCGCTTCGGCAGGAGCGGCGGCTGGACGGGACCATCGTGCCCGATGTGCATACTGCGCGTCCAGATGCACATCATGATTGCCATGGCCGTCATATAATGCTTAACTGAGTCGGGGTCGGCGTCGACAGGAAGGCAGGGCCTCGGATGACCATCGGACGAACCCAACCCAGACGACCACGCCTCGTCCCATCGAGCACGACAGCCCCACCACGCGAGCAGGTCCTTCATGCCGCTGCGCAGCTGTTCGTCGCCAAAGGCTTCTCGGCCACCTCCACCCGGGAGATCGCCGAGAGGGTCGGAATCAGGCAGGCGTCGCTCTACTACCACTTCTCAGGCAAGGACGAGATCCTTGCCGAGCTTCTGGAGCGATCCGTCCGGCCCACCGTCGACAGGGTCGAGCGGATCGAGAAGCTGACCGCGGCGGAGTCCCCCGAGACCGCCCTCTACCTGCTGGCCCTCGTCGACATCCACACACTCGCTGAGGCGCCGGACAACATCGGCACGCTGGCCACCCACCCCGATGTGACCAGCAGCGAGGCGTTCGACGCCTTTCGACGTATTCGCGCCGAGCTCGCCGGCGCCTACGGCCGGATTGCCAGCCGGGCCGCAGCGCCCGGCGTCGCCGCAGCGGCCGACCCGAGCCACCTCGGCGAGATGCTCCTGCATCTGGTCGAAGCCACCACCAGCCTTCGAGGCAGCGGTGTGCCGATCGATGATGCGACCGCCGCAGTCATCGCCTCGACCTGCCTTCGCGCCTGCGGGATCCCTGACAGCCGCATCGCTCCGGCGTCGCTCTCCGCGGCTGCTGTCATCGACCAGGTGCGATCCGCGGGCGTCCAACGCCTGGACCATGGCCGCTGACAGCGCAGCGGGGCGTCGACAGGCTCAACGCCGGTCGACGCCCCGCTGCGTGCGAACTTCGTTCAGTGGGTCCCGGTGATGCGGTCGAGCGCGCCCGGGGTGTAGGGCGAGCCGGCCTCCAGGTAGCTGGCGAAGGCGTCGATGTCGAGACCGCCGTAGTAGGGGTCGGTGCCCCTGGTGAAGGCCTCGAAGGCGTCGCCGCCGCCCTGCAGGAAGTTGTTGGTCACGACCCGGTAGGACGCGGCCTTGTCGATCGGCTCACCGTTCAGCGTGACGGACCCGTCGACCGGGCCCGAGGGGCTGATCTCGTAGGAGAAGCCCTTCGAGATTTGCAGGATCTTGTGCCGGTCGGCGTTGGCGCCGGTGACCTGCTGGGTGAGCAGGTCGTAGATGTCCTGGCCGGTCATGGTCAGCGAGACCAGGTAGTTGTTGAACGGCTGGACCGTGAACGCCTCGTCGTAGGTGACATCGCCGACTGGCTCACCGTAGGGCGAGTTGGCCGCGGTCAGGTCGGCCCGGATGCCACCCGGGTTCATGAACGCGATCACCGGCGTCTGCCCGTTGTGGACCGTCGACTGGTCGGCCAGCTGGGCGTCGGCGATCAGGTCACCGAGCGCGGACTCACCGGCGGGGCTCTGGTCACGCTTGACGTCGGAGGTGATCGAGCCGAGCACCCGGGAGGCGATCGGCTCGACCAGCTCCTTGTAGGTGTTGATCAGCGTGGTCTGCTCCGGAGCCCTCGCGACATCGCGGGTGACGAGCATGTTCGAGCCCTTGACCGAGGAGCGGACGATGTCGCGCGACTTGAGGTTGTACTTCAGGTTGGTCTCGGTGTAGAGCCGCCCGAAGGATGAGGCCGAGGTGATCATGCGGGACTTGCCCTCGGGGTCGGGCACGTCGCAGACATAGGGGTTGTGAGTGTGACCGGTGACCACCATGTCGATCTCGGGGTCGAGGTTCTGCGCGATCGGCAGGATGGGCGAACCGGCGACCAGCTCACCGCCGCCCGCACAGGTGTAGTCGTAGCTGGCGTTGACGTCGTAGACCTTGCCGGTGGCCGGGTCGGTCCACTTCTCCTTCGGCAGGTTGCCGCCCTCGTGGATCAGGGTGACGATCGCCTTGACACCCTTCTTCTTCAGCACGGGCACGAGCGCGTTGGCGGTCTCGACCTCGTCCTTGAAGGTGAGGCCCTTGACTCCCTCGGCGGTGACGATGTCGGGGGTGGCCTCCAGGGTCATGCCGATGAAGCCGATCTTGGCGCCGTCGACCTCCTTGATCGCGTACGACGGCAGGATCGTCTCTCCGCTCGCGTCCTCGATCACGTTGGAGGCGAGGATGTCGAAGTCGGCGCCCTCGTAGTCGTGGGCGGCACAGGAGTTCTGGTTGTCCTCGCCGTCTCCGTCGTCGATGCAGCCACCGTCGGCGATGCGCTGCAGCTCCTGGTAGCCCTCGTCGAACTCGTGGTTGCCGACCGCGGTCACGTCCAGGCCGAGCTGGTTGAGCGCCTCGATGGACGGCTCGTCGTGGAAGGCGGCCGAGAGCAGCGGCGAGGCCCCGATCAGGTCACCCGCGGCGACAGTCAGGGAACGGTCATGGCCCTTGCGGGCCTCGGCCAGGTGGGAGGCGAGGTATTCCACGCCACCCACGTTGACGGTGTCGTCGACGGGCTTGCCTGTGGCCGGGTCGATGTGATGGCCGGTGACCAGCCGGCCGCTCGAACCCGACGGCGCCTCGAGATTGCCGTGGAAGTCGTTGAACGAGAGCAGCTGGACATCGACCAGGTGCTTTCCCGGCTTGGCCGAGGCGGATGTTGCGAGCGGAGTGGCGACTGCGGCCGCTGCGAGAGCGACGGCAGCGACCGCCACAGCGGGGCGAAGCTTTCGGATGTTACGCGGCATTGCGGGGCTCCCCATCTCAAAGATCGACGAAGGGAACAATGCCCCTTCGGGTTTCGATTGTGAAGAGGTAACCGCGTTACCGCTGCCGAATCGTCATCTACCGTTAACTACTCGAAAAATTCGGTAACGTCGACCGCTCCCCCGGCCTCCTCGAACTCCTCGCGGACCGTCTCCCGCAGCTTCGCGTCGGAGAGGTAGTCGGCAGCCACCCCGGCGAGGCCGTAGGCGGCATCGACGAGCACCTCGTCGGCGTATGGCGTGACCGCAGCAGCGGCGAACTCCCGGCTGTGCAGGGACACGTCGGGCTCGGCGATCTTGACCATCGCGTGCAGTCCGGGAACCCGGAAGGAGACGTTGCCGAAGTCGGTGGAGCCGGCGAGGAGATCCGGGACCACACCGGGCGCCAGGACGGTGTGGTTGCGCTCCTGGTAGCGGCGGTTCCAGGCCTCCGCGAGCCCGGTGTTGTTGCGGATGGGCAGGTAGACCGGTGACTCGTCCCAGCTGAGCTCGACGCCGCACCCGGTCATCAGCGCCGCACCCATCGCCATCTCCTCCAGCCGCTGGGAGAGGATCTTGAGCGTCTCGGGGTAGGCGGAGCGGACGTAGAACTGGATCGAGGCGTGCTCCGGGATCACATTGGGACGCAGACCGCCCTCGGTGATGATCGCGTGCACCCGGTCGGTCGGCGGCATCTGCTGCCGGTTGAGCGCGACGCCGGTGTAGAGCAGGTTGGCCGCGTCCAGGGCGTTGCGCCCCATGAACGGCTGGATCGAGGCGTGCGCCGGCACCCCGACGTACGTCACCCGCAGCTGCCTGCGGCCAAGGAAGACCGGCTCGGAGTTGTCGTAGGTGAACGGGTGGACCATGATCGCGGCGTCGACGCCGTCGAAGGCACCCTTCTGCGCCATCAGCTCCTTGCCGCCGCCGCCCTCCTCGGCCGGGGTGCCGAGCCAGATGACGCGGCCCCCGAGGCGGTCGATCACGCTCGCGATGGCCAAGAACGCGCCCACCCCGACCGTGGCGATCAGGTTGTGGCCGCAGCCGTGGCCGATGCCGGGGAGCGCGTCGTACTCGGAGAGCACCGCGACCGTCGGACCGTCCAAGGTGTCTCCGGCCGAGGCGTAGAGGGCGGTCGAGAGGCCATAGGCACCGCGCGCCACCTCGATGCCGTGGGCCTCGACGAACTCGGCGAGACCGGCCGCGCTCCGATGCTCCTCGAACCCGGTCTCCGGGTGGTCGGCGAGGTCGTGGGAGACCGCGACCAGCTCAGGGCCGAGATCCACGAGCTTGTCGCGGATCGCGTCCAGGATCCCCCTCGGCGCGCCCGCCGAAGGGGACTCGACCGCCTTGGTGATGAGCGCCTTGGCGTCCGCCTCGTCGCGGAACTGGTTGACCAGGAACGGGTTCGGCTGCTGCGGCTGGCTCATGCCGCCGCCTCGGTTGAGAAGGGCAAAGAATACCGAAACGGCGGCCTGAGGCCTATGGTCACTCGCTGGCGCTCGCTCATGCCGCCGCCTCGGTTGAGAAGGGCAAAGAATACCGAAACGGCGGCCTGAGGCCTATGGTCACTCGCTGGCGCTCGCTCATGCCGCCAGAGGCTATCGGTGGAGAGTCATCGATCGCTCAGAGCCCAGCCGTCGGCGACGATGCGGGCCTCGTCGGCGGGACGCGCCGAGTCGAACACCGTACGCCGCCCCTGGCTCACCACGATACCGTCGACGAAGATCCCGCGGCCCTGGGAGGACGAGTCGGTCTCGTAGGTCCACCGGACCGCGGTCGTGCCGGCGGGCAGCTCCGCGTGTCCGCGCAGCCACCGGCGACCGCCGTAGCCGTTGACCGCCTCGCTGATCTCCCAGCTCCAGCCGCCACCCTCGAGCTTCCACGGCAGAGCGCTGAAAGTGGTGCCGTCGGTGGAGTACTGCAACCGGCCGAAGTCGTAGCGCGGCTCGGTGTCGAAGTAGTAGTCGAAGTCGAGGTTTGCGCCGTCGGTGGCCGCGAGCGGCACGTCGAGCGTCGCCTTCTTCGCGTTGGCGCGGCCCGAGAACCACGACGTACGCCCCTTCGCGGGCTTGACCGCCGAGGCCATGCCGAGCGCGTCGGAGACGACCCGGCGAGAGGGGTTGTTGCTGCCCCAGTCCCGGCTGGGGTGGACGCGGTTGGTCATGAGCACGACGAGCTGGTGGCCGATCGGGTCCATCACGATGCTGGTGCCGGTGTAACCGGTGTGGCCGAAGGAGACCGGCGACCAGATCGGTCCGTGATACCAGGTCGTGGCGAGCTCCCAGCCGAGACCGCGGGAGCTGGTGAACTGGCCACCGGTGAAGTCGCGCAGCGAGAGCCGGACCGTCTCCTCCTCCAGGATCCTCGTGCCGTTGTAGACACCGCCGTTGAGGAACATCTGGCCGAACCTGGCCATGTCCGCGGCGGTCGAGAAGATGCCCGCGTGGCCGGCGACCCCGCCGAGGGCCCAGGCGTTCTCGTCGTGCACCTCGCCGCGGATCATCGGGCGGCCGGCCCACGGCTGGTACTCGGTGGCGGCGACACGGTGGAGGATGTCGGCGGGCGGGTTGTACATGGTGTCGCGCATGCCCAGGGGCGCGGTGATGTGGTCGCGTACGTAGGTGTCGAGCTTCTTGCCCGAGAGCCGCTCGATGAGCAGCCCGAGGGTGATCAGGTTGATGTCGGAGTAGCGGTAGACCTGCTCGGGAGCGTGGGTGGGCTTCGTGTTCATGATCGCCGCCACCCGCTCGTCGTAGGTGTCGTAGCCGGCCCACAGCGACGGCGACGGGCCGGCGAGCAGGCCGGAGACGTGCGTGAGGAGGTGGCGCACGAGGATCGTGCTCTTGCCGTTCGGCGCGAACTCGGGCAGATAGGTGACCACCGGCGCCTCGAGATCGAGGCTGCCCCGCTCCACCAGCTGGAGGATCGCGGTCGCGGTGAAGAGCTTCGACATCGAGGCGACGTCCCACAGCGTGTCCAGCCCGGCGTCGACCTGCTGGTCCGCGGGCAGCTCGACGACGGTCGTGCCGTCGAGGCCGTACCTGAGCGCCTTGCCCACGCTCTCGTGGGCCACGATGACGCCGTCCTTGACCGCGATCGCGGTGGCCCCTGCGTACAGGGGGTGGGCGGGGTTCTCTGTGGTCGGCTCGAGGAACCGGGCCAGCTCCGAGCGGATCTTCGCGATCCGCGTCGGGTCCAGGCCCACCTGGCGGGCGTGGCCGGGGCGCAGGACGGTGCGCGGGGTGAAGGTGAGGTCCTCGGGCGTGATCGTGGGCGGCTGACCGGCCAGCGACGCGAGCGTCTTGGCGCCCACCTTCGTCGGGGTCTCGGGCGTCGAGGCGACCGCGGTGCCGCCGACCATCGCCATCGTGATTCCACCGAGGGCGCCGCCGAGGAGGCTGCGCCGTGAGGACATGACCAGGTCTGACCGTGGGGGCGTCATGTCTCGATGATGCCGCTCCGGAGGCGTCTTCGCGTCTGAAAGAAAAATTTCTTTCAGCGAGACGGACGTGGGGCCAGAGATTCTGTCCTCAGATTGTCCGTCCTCAGAGATTCGGCCGATGCTGCGCCCAGGGTGCCGACTGCTCCAGCTGGGCCGCGACCTGTAGCAGCAGCCCGTCGTCGCCGAGCTGCCCGGACAGCTGCACGCCCAGCGGCAGCCCGGACGCGGTTCGGTGGGTCGGCACCGAGATCGCCGGGCGGCCGGTGAGGTTGGCGAGCTGGGTGTAGGGCACCCAGCCAAGGTTCTCGGCGACCAGCTGGTCGATCAGGCCGGTCGCCCGCATCACCCGCCCGCCGCGCACCTTGTAGAGCAGCCGCGCCGCGGTCTGGAGAGCCTTGGGCGTGACCACCTGCCCCACCTTCAGCGGCGGCTTGGCCAGCGTCGGGGTGAGCAGCAGGTCGTACGTAGCGTGGAAGTCGCTCAGGCGGCGGACGTGGTTGCGGCGGTTGATGTGGGCCAGCTCGACGGCGACCACTCCCCCGGCTCGGCCGAGCTCGGCCACCGCGAGGGTGTCGGCCTCGAAGTCGGCGTCCTTGGCACCGACCCGGAGCTTGGTCTCGGCGACCTCGGCGGCCGCCGAGGCGAACCAGATGGTGAGGAAGTCGCGGCCGAGCTCGACGGCGTCGTAGGGCGCCTCGACCGCCTCGACCTCGTGGCCGAGCGCCTCGAGCATCTTGGCCGCGTCTTCGACGGCCGCGATCGCCTCCGGGTCGGGCGCGGTGATCGAGGACACCGAGGTGAACCCGATGCGGAGCTTGCGCGGCGGGGTCGAGATGGCCTCGGCGAACGCCGTGCCGGGACGAGGCGCGTGGATCATCGCCATCGCCTGGTCACCGACGAGCGCATCGTAGAGTCCGGCCGCGTCGCGCACGGAGCGCGTCACCACGCCTTGGACGACGAAGCCGCTGGAAGCGTCCAGGCTCTGCGGCCCCAAGGGGAGCAGCCCGCGGGTGGTCTTCAGCCCGACCAGGCCGTTGCAGGCGGCAGGGATCCGGATCGATCCGCCGCCGTCGTTGGCGCCGGCGGCCGGGACGATCCCGGCGGCCACCGCGGCTCCCGACCCACCCGAGGAGCCACCGGGCGTGTGGCCGGTGTTCCACGGGTTGCGCGCGGCACCGAACAGCTCCGGCTCGGTGATCCCCTTCGCCCCGAACTCCGGGGTGTTGGTCTTCCCGAAGATCACCAGACCAGCGTCCAGAGCGCTCTGAGTGAAGTAGGAGTGCTCTTCGGCGACATCGCCCACGAGCGCACGCGAGCCGTAGGTCGTCGGGTGGCCCCGATACTCCTGAGCCAGGTCCTTCACCAGGAACGGCACCCCGGCGAACGGCCCGCTCGGGCCGTCGCCGGCAACCTGGGCGTCGGCCTCCGGGATGTCCGCGACGATCGCATTGATCCGCGGATTCACCGCCTCGGCCCGTTCCCGTGCCGCGGCCAGAACCTCGGCCGCGGTCACCTCCTTGGAGGCGACCAGCTCCGCCAGCCCGGTGGCGTCGTACCTCAGATACTCATCGACCCGCATGAGCGCAGGCTAGGGCATGCACGATCCGCGCACCTCCAAATGAAGTGCCGGATCCGGGCTGGGTGACTATGTTCCGGACATGACCATCACCGGCGGCGAAGCCGCATCGAAGTCGGACGAGACGGCAATCGAGGCCTTGGTGCGTGCGTTCTTCTCGGCTTTCACCGCAGGACCGGACGCGGCCGCCCGCCTGGACGATCTGCGCCGGATCATGCTCCCCGGCGCCACCATCGCGCGCACGTGCGGGCTGCCGGCCGAGATATACGACGTCGAGTCCTTCATCGCCCCGCGTCTCACGCTCCTGACCAGCGGCGAGATCACCGAGTTCGAGGAATGGCCGGAGCCCGGCCGCATCGACGTCTTCGGCGACATCGCCCACTGGTGGGGCGCCTACGGCAAGCGCTGGCGCACCGAAGGCGAGATCCACACCGGCAAGGGCATGAAGACGATGTCGTTCGTGCGCACCGAATCCGGCTGGCGGATCAGCTCCGCAGCCTGGGACGACGAGCGTTGAGGGCCGGTCAGTTGAAGATCTCCCGGTGGTCACCCTCGACCCTGTCGCGCTTCCACATGTCGATGCCGGTGGCCGTGGCGTACTCGTCGATCCTGGCCAGCTCCTCGGTGGTCAGCTCTGGACCGGAGAGCGCGCCGAGGCAGTCGGTGACCTGCTCGGGGCGGGAGGCTCCGATGACGACCGAGGTCATCCGCGGGTCACGCAGCGCCCAGGCGAGCGCCATCTGAGCAAGGGTCTGGCCACGCTCTGCGGCGAGGGCGTTGAGCGACTCGATGCCGGTCAGCGTCTCGGGCGTGAGCGCGTCCGGCGACAGGAACCGTGCCTTGGCCGCACGGGAGTCCTCGGGGACGGTGCCGCCGAGATACTTGTTCGTCAGCAGGCCCTGCGCCAGCGGCGAGAACGAGATCGCACCGGCGCCGACCTCGTCGAGCGTGTCCAGCAGTCCGTCGGTCTCGAGCCAGCGGTTGAAGATGGAGTAGGACGGCTGGTGGATCAGCAGCGGCGTGCCGAGATCGCTCAGGATCGCCGCAGCCTCGCGGGTCAGCGCCGAGGAGTAGGAGCTCAGCCCGACGTAGAGGGCCTTGCCCGACCGCACGATCTGGTCGAGCGCGGCCATGGTCTCCTCCAGCGGCGTGCTGGGGTCGGGGCGGTGGTGGTAGTAGATGTCGACGTAGTCGAGCCCCATCCGCGTCAAGGACTGGTCGAGGCTGGAGATCAGATACTTCCGCGAGCCGCCGACCTTGCCGTACGGCCCCGGCCACATGTCCCAGCCGGCCTTGGTCGAGATCACCAGCTCGTCCCGCAGCCCCGCGAAGTCCTCGCGCAGGTGGCGGCCGAAGTTCTCCTCCGCCGAGCCGTAGGGAGGGCCGTAGTTGTTGGCCAGATCGAAGTGGGTGATGCCGGCGTCGAAGGCCGTACGCAGGATCGCCCGCTGCCGCTCGAACGGCAGGTCGTCACCGAAGTTGTGCCACAGCCCGAGGCTGACCGCCGGGAGGTCCAGGCCGCTGTGGCCGGTCCGCCGATACTCCATCGCGTCGTAGCGGGACTCCGAAGGAACGTACGTCATGCGTCGATCCCCTTTCCGGCGCGCAGCGCCACCTTGATCATCGGCCACTGCAGCGGCAGCCGCGCGAGCGTACCCGCGAAGAACCCGGCCGACTTGGGGGTCCGCTTCCGGTTCGCCCGCTTCCCGGCGTCGACACTCATCTGCACGTTGGCCGGGAACACACCCACCAGCAGCGCGGCACTCGCGAGCCCCGCGATCCGACGGGTCTTCGGGTGCAGCAGCCCCAGCCCGCAGAGGATCTCCGCCACCCCGGAGACCTCGACCACCTTGCGCGCATCCGGCAGCGCCGACGGCACGATCGGCTCGAACACCTGCGGCCTCACCAGATGCAGGGTCCCCGACCCGAGGAACAATGCGGCCAACCCGGCCAGCGGCAGATCGATCCGCGAAGAAGATTCAGTGCTCACGGGTACGACTCTTCCACAGGCGCAAAGAGGCTCACCTCAGGGCCGTCACAGCCATCCCCGAGATGAGCTCAGCTCCGCTCCCGCTGATCGCCCCGCCCTGAGGTTGGTCGTGAAGGCTCGGATGTCCTCCACCAGACCAGGATGAGCGCCGTCGGCAGGGACCTCGACCTCGACGATCTCCGCGATGTCGGCCAGAGCGTCATCGACCAGCGCCTCCGCACCGCGGAGCCGCCACGAAGCGACCTCTGCGACCAGATCGGCGCGGGTCACGGCCGCGTGCGGGTAGACCCCGTCGACCGCGAGCGCCAGCTCACCGTCATTCGGCAGATGCCGCTGTGGGACGACGTCGTATGCCGGGGCGATCTCGACCGAGCCGTCCGGGTGGTGCAGCAAGGAGATGTTCTTGGCATGCATGTCGAGGTTCCCGATGGCTGCTGCCAGCACCGTCATCGTGGCCAGCTTCCGCAGCGAGCCGGAGTCACCGAGCGCACTGAGCTCGCCGGCGATCCGCTTCAGGGAGACCTTGCCGCCGTACTTCTGGTACTTCTGGTCGCCGCGCGCCCCCAGCACCTGGTTGAAGTCCTCCTGATGCACCCTGCTCGGGACACCGTCGGTCCCGTCGCCGCGGTCGTACCGTTCGATCACCAGCGCCGGCTCACCGGCGAACTCCTCGATGAACGTCTCGTACGTCGTCAGGCCCAGAGTCTGCGCGCACCTGGCGCCGTACTCCTCGTCGTAGATCATCGACGGGAAGTCGGAGGTGACCGGCTTGAGGATGTGTGTGGACGGATACCCGTCCAGCGCCCGATGCCAGCCGTCGTCGTTGCGCACCAGGACGATCTTGTCCTGTACGCCCGCTAGCGACGTCTTGCCTCCGGAGGGCTTGTTGGCGAGCGGGAAGGCGCCGACCTCACTGAGCAGATCCGCCACCCCTTGCTCACCGACAGGTTCGAGCTGCGGGGTCCGCGGTTCGCCGGGAACATCGGGGTCCCAGATCTGCAGGGCACCCGCCACATCTCGCCCGTAGACCCGCAGCATCCCGATCACATCGCGCTCGTTGACGTCGGCCATCGCCGCCAGCCGCGACAGCATCCGACCTTCGGGAAGCATCTCTGCGAAGAAGTTCTGTCGACGTGGCTTGCGGCCGCGCGGTGGGACCGGGGCGAGCGGAACAGCCAGCGACAGGACCGTGCTGTCCAGGCCGTACGTCTCCACCGCATCCGCGGAGGCGACGAAGTCGTACGTCGCGCTCGACCCGACCAACCGCCCGATCGGCTCGCCGTAGAGCTCGACCACGAGGTCACTCATCGTCGTTCCGAGGGTCGATGGTCGCGGTCAACTCGGTTCCTGTCTCTCGCATCAGAGCAAAGAGACGATCGACGAAGATCGACGGCTTACCCGCCTCGATCTCCCAGATGTAACGCTGCGTCGTCCCGATCCTCGCCGCGAGCTCGCGCTGACTCCAGCCGTTCAGCAGTCTCGCCTGCTGCAGGATCCGCCCCAGTGACTCCGGGCTAGTGACCTTTCCGGTGTACGACATAAGCACCTCCTACGACTACCATAACGTATTCATCATTCCTGACTACGCAAAGGTAGTCAGGAAAGTCGACGCCAGTTTCGTAGTCAACTCAAGCGCGTAGACGACCTCTCCTTGACCAGCACCGGGCAGCAGGTCCGCGCACTCCCGATGCTGGGTGGCGACATGCTTGAGACCGGACCTTCTCGAGTACGCGGCGCGAGCGGGCGTTGCCCGCGACGTCGACCTGGGGAGCGCCAGGCGTACATGGTACGCCCGGCGCTCCCCAGGTCAGGCGAACTTCATGCGGCATTCCTCGCCGCAGGGTTTCATGGCCCCCTGCCAGCCGTTGCGTCTCAGGATCCTGGCGATCCGGGTTGCCGTCTGGCACGGGGTGTCGAAGACCTGGTGGAAGCGGAGTCGGGCGGTGAGGGAACCGGTCGTGGCGAGATCGTCGAGGGCGCGGTCGGCGTCTCGCGCCTGGTCGCGCCAGGAGTCGTGGCCGAGGGCGCCGTCGAGCTCGACGACGAGACGGTACGCCGCATACTCGACGTCGCGGAACTGGTTCCCCGCCGGACCGAACCGTGGCGCCTGGCGCGTCCCGACGGGTAGGCCGTGGGCTCGCTCGACCTTGGCGAGGTAGCCGTGTTCGAGCACGGAGTGGGTGCCCGCCTCGAGGTCGTCGACCAGGCCGACGAGGAGCGACCGGCGGCGGATCGACGGGTAGCGGTCGAGGGCGGCACGCAGCGAGTCCGCGGTGACGTACGGTCTGCTCGCCACCTCCGCGAGCCGGGCGATCGCGTCGATGTCCTTGGTCGCCTCGTGCGCCATCGCCAGCGCATTGTCCTCGACGTTGAGCCGGGGCGGCGTGCCGCCGTAGGCGCGCGGCTCCAGTCCCTTCATCCGGTGGATGATGATGCCGCCCTGCGGCCGGATCCGGCGGCTGTGATCGATGGCGACGTGGATCGGGGCGCCGTCGTCGCGACTCCTCGGCTCCTCGACGCTGGTCCAGCACAGGTAGGCGGGCTCGGCGTAGAGGACTGCCGCCCAGGCGCGCTGGCGCCATGTCATCGGGCCGGCGTGGTCGACGTAGACCCGCGGGTGGACGCGACGGAGCTCCTTACGACGCACCTTCCGCTCGATGTCCGTCTTCGTCACCCCGCCGGCGGTCAGCTGCGCATGGCTCGCGACGCCGTCCTGCATGAGCAGATGGGCGCGCAGCAGCCGAGCAGCGTCCTCGCGTCGCTCCCGCGCCTTCCGCTCATCCGCTGTCTCGATCACGGAGCGACCCTAACCCGGGGAGCGCCAGGCGCACCACGTACGCCCCGCGCTCCCCAGGTCCCAGGAGGCTCAGTTTCCTGCGCCGCGTTCCTCCAACTTGGTCAGGCAGATGTCTACGATCATGTCTTCCTGGCCGCCTACCAGACCTCTCCGGCCACACTCCATGAGGATGTCGCGGGTGTCGACGCCATAACGGGCGCTGGCGTTCTCGGCGTGGCGGAGGAAGGAGGAGTAGACGCCCGCGTAGCCCATGGTGAGGGTCTCGCGGTCGACCCGGACGGGGCGGTCCTGGAGCGGGCGGACGATGTCGTCGGCGGCGTCCTGGAGCTTGAACAGGTCGCAGTTGTGCTTGAAGTCCGACAGGTTGGCGACCGCGATGAAGGCCTCGATCGGGCAGTTGCCCGCACCGGCGCCGTGACCGGCGAGCGAGGCGTCGACACGGTAGACACCGTTCTCGACCGCGACGACCGAGTTGGCCACCGACAGCGACAGGTTCTCGTGGGCGTGGATGCCGATCTCGGTCTCGTCGTCGAGCACGGAGCGGTAGGCGCGGACCCGGTCACGTACGTCGTTCATCGTCAGCCGGCCACCGGAGTCGGTGACGTAGACGCAGTGCGCGCCGTAGGACTCCATCAGCTTCGCCTGCTCGGCGAGCTGCTCGGGCGGGGCCATGTGCGAGAGCATCAGGAAGCCGGAGACGTCCATCCCCATCTCGCGAGCCGCGGCGATGTGCTGCGCCGAGACGTCCGCCTCGGTGCAGTGCGTCGCGACCCGCACCGACCGCACGCCGAGCTCATGGGCACGCTTCAGGTCGTGGATCGTGCCGACACCGGGAAGCAGCAGGGTCGTCAGGTGGGCGTTCTTGATGACCGAGGCGGCCGCCTCGATCCACTCCCAGTCGGAGTTGGAGCCGGGGCCGTAGTTGACCGAGCCGCCGGTCAGGCCGTCGCCGTGCGCGACCTCGATGGCGTCGACGCCGGCCTCATCGGCGGCGATGACGATCCGCTTGACGTCCTCCGGGGTGATCCGGTGGCGTACGGCGTGCATGCCGTCGCGCAGCGAGACCTCTTGGACATAGATGGGCGTCGACATGTCATGCCTCCTGATCAGCTGTGTTGGTCTCGACACGCTCGCTGGAGCTCGCGGCTCGACCGACGCCAGCAGCGATGCGTTCGGCCACCTGCAGCGCGGCCGAGGTCATGATGTCGAGGTTCCCCGCGTATGCCGGGAGGTAGTGCGCGGCGCCCTCGACCTCGAGGAACACCGACACCTGATGCCTGGGTCGGGCGGTCTCGCCCTCGGCCAGCAGCGTCTCCACCGGCTGGTCCGCAGGGATCTCCTGCACCTGCACCTTCTGCTTGAGCCGGTAGCCGGGGACGTACGCAGCGACGTCGCCGACCATCTTCTCCACCGACTCGGTGATCTCCGCGGTCAGCTCCTCCAGGGATCGCGACCCGCCCTCGACCAGCGCATACACCGTGTCGCGCATGATCAGCGGCGGTTCGGCCGGGTTGAGGATGATGATCGCCTTGCCGCGCTTGGCGCCGCCGACCTGCACGATCGCGCCCGAGGTGGTCTCGGTGAACTCGTCGATGTTGGCCCGGGTGCCGGGGCCGGCGGAGCGAGAAGAGATCGAGGCGACGATCTCGCCGTAGGCCACCGGCACGACCCGCGCGACCGCGGCCACGATCGGGATCGTGGCCTGCCCTCCGCAGGTCACCATGTTCACGTTGGGAGCGTCGATGTGCTCGTCGATGTTGACGGCCGGGATGAGGTACGGGCCGATCGCCGCCGGGGTGAGGTCGATCAGCCGCTTGCCGTAGGGCGCCAGCGCGGCCGCGTTGGCGACGTGCGCCTTGGCCGAGGTCGCGTCGAAGACGATCTCGATGTCGTCGAACCCTGGCAGCCCGATCAGCCCCTCGACCCCGTCGGCGGTCGTCGCGAAACCGAAGCGCTCCGCCCGGGCGAGCCCGTCGGAGGACGGGTCGATCCCGACCATCGCGCCCATCTCCAGGTGCTGCGAGGTACGCATCACCTTGATCATCAGGTCGGTGCCGATGTTGCCCGACCCGATGATCGCCACTTTCGTCTTGGCTGTGCTTGCCACTGAGCTGTCCATTGGCATGGAGTCACTTCCCTACGCTGAAGGCCACCGAGCCGAGGCCCGACACGGTGGAACGAACGGTGTTGCCCGGGGCGATCGGCCGCATCGGCCCGAGCGCGCCGGAGAGGATGAGCTGGCCGGCTCGCAGCGGCTCCCCGAAGTCGCGGGCATAACGAGCCAGCCACTGGACCGCGTTGACCGGGTCGCCCAGACAGGCGGCCCCGGTGCCGGTCGAGACCTCCTCGTCGTCGATCGACATCGACATCGAGACGTCCTTGGGCTCGAACTCGTCCAGCCGGCGACGTTCGGTCCCGAGGACGAAGGCCCCCGCGGAGGCGTTGTCCGCGACCGTGTCGCCGAAGGCGATCTTCCAGTCCGCGATCCGGCTGCCGCAGATCTCGATCGCCGCGACGGCGTAGTCGATGGCCTCCCGGACCTGGTCGTAGCCGAGGTCACCGTCGGCCAGGTCGGCCGCGAGGACGAAGGCGATCTCGGCCTCGGCCCGCGGCTGCAGGATGGTGTCGGCGGGGATCGTGGCATCGGCTGCGTACGCCATGTCGTCGAAGAGCACACCGAAGTCGGGGGTGTCCACGCCGATCTGCTCCTGCACGGCCTTGGACGTGAGCCCGATCTTGCGGCCCACGATCGTGGCTCCGCCGGCGACCCGGGCGGCGGTGAGCCGCTCCTGGATCGCGTACGCCGTCGCCAGGTCGGTCGCGCCCAGCAGATCCCGCATCGGCGGCACGGGGGTGCTGGTCACCGAGGCGGTCAGCAGCCGATCTGCCGCGGCATCGACGGCAGCATCGGACGGAGAGGTCACTTCGTTCATACCCCCACGGTCTCAGCAGATGTGCGAAAGGAGCGGGGTAGGCGTCCCGCTGACCGGTACGGTGATCTCATGCCACACGAGCCTGCCGATCTCGACACCGTGCTCGGCAAGGCGGTGACCATCCTGCGGGCCTTCACGGTCGACGACCAGGTGCTCTCGCTGGCCGAGCTCGTCCGCCGCACCGGACTCCCCAAGGCGACCGCCCACCGCGTCGCCGGCGACCTGGTCACCAACCGGCTCCTGGACCGCACCAACCTCGGCTACCGCCTCTCCGGCGGCCTCTTCGAGCTCGGCATGCGCGCCTCGGTCGAGCGCTCGCTGCTGGAGCTGGCGATGCCGTTCCTCCAGGACCTCTACGAGCGCACCCACGAGACCGTCCACCTGGGGGTCCGCGAAGGGCACGACGTCGTCTACGTCGCCAAGATCGGCGGCCACCGACAGGCCAAGTCCCCCTCCCGACCGGGTGGACGGATGCCCGTCCACTGCACCGCGATCGGCAAGATCCTGCTCGCCTTCTCCGACCCCGAGGTGCAGCAGGAGGTCCTCAGCAGCCCCCTCCAGCGGCGTACGCCCCACACGATCGTCGCTCCCGGCCTGCTGGAGCGCCAGCTCGGCGCCGCGGTCGAGAACGGCGTCGCCTTCGAGCGCGAGGAGTCGGCGCCCGGCCTCCAGTGCATCGCCGCCCCCATCCTCACCGACGGCGACAGGGCTCTGGCCGCGATCAGCGTCACCGGCCCCGTGGGGCGCTTCCGCCCCGAGGCCTACGTGACCCAGGTCCGGGCAGCTGCCCAGGGTCTGTCCAGCCTGGCGAGCCGCCGCCGCTCACTCTCCAGCTGAGGAGGTCAGTCGGTGCGGGCCGGCGGCAGGTCGGCCAACCTGGCGTCGGGGTGGGCCCGGACGGCGTCGAGAAGCTCCAGCCAACCCCGCCCGACGTCGTCGAGCCTGTCTTCGGAGACGAGCCGGAAGGCGGCGGCCCGCAAGACCTCGACCCCTGCCTCGGGCGTACGTCCGGTGGTGCGCAGGCTTGTCAGGACCTCCTCCACCACGTCAGCGGGCGCGGCGGGATCACCGGCCAACGCCCACTCCAGCTCCCCCTCGGTCGCGACATCGTCGTCGCTCATCGGCGCTCGCTCACAGCTTGATCCAGTAACGCCGGGTGGGGCCATACCCGTACGCAGACGCGTCGATGACGTCTTGGAGCTCGCCACCCTGCGACTCGATGGTGCGAGCGGAGGCGCCGTTGTCCTCGTCGCAGGTGATCAGGACGCGTTCCAGGCCCAACGCCCGCGCCTCGGCGAGCACCATCCCGAGCGCTCGCCGGGCGTGCCCCTGGCGACGGGACGAAGGCCGTACCGAGTAGCCGATGTGCCCGCCCACGTTCTCCAGGGACTCGTTGAGCTCGTGGCGCAGCTGGATGAACCCGACGACCTCACCGTCGTCGGTGATCCAGAAGGTCGAGGCGTGCACCCGTCCGGCGGCCGGCGGCACCGAGGTGTCCCGGGACCGCGCGGTCTTCGCGACCAGCCGCTCGCACGCCTGCCGGCTCGTGTCGGCGGCCTCCTCGTCAGGGATGGAGGCACCATCGACGTGCCCTCCCTCGAACTCGCGGACGGTGGCTGCCCAGGAGTCGTAGAGGTCGAGCGTGGGAAGAACGAGTGCAGTCATGTCGCAAGCAGACCAGCCGAAGGCCGCGCGGACAAACCGTTAACGCCGGACGGGGCCGACCAGGACGGCATCATCCGTCGATCACCACGGTCCCCCGCGCTCGCGAGACGCAGAGGATCATGTGTCCCTCGCGCTCGTAGTCGGCCAGCGCGTGGTCGCGGTGCTCGACCTCACCCTCGAGGACCCGCACCCGGCAGGTGCCGCAGAAGCCCTGCTGGCAGGAGTACGCCTGGGCCGGCCGCACCCGGCGGACTGCCGTCAGCGCCGACTCCTCGGCGCCCACCTCCACCTCGGTCCCGGAGTCGTCGAGGCGTACCCGGAACGGGCGGCCGCCGAGCACCGGTGGCGGCGAGAACCGCTCGTAGTGCAGACGGTCGATCTGCGGATCCGGGATCTGCGCCCGGATCGCGTCGATCATCGGCATCGGACCGCAGCAGTAGAGCGCGGCCCCCGCGGGCGCCAGCGAGATGATCTTGGCCGCGTCCGGGGTGCCCATCTCGTCGTCGGGCCACAGCTGGATCTCGTGGTCGCCGACGATCGACCGGATCTCCTCGAGGAAGGGCATGGTCTCGCGCGAGCGGCCGGTGTAGACGAACTCGTACGGCACGCCTCGGCGCACCACGTCACGCAGCATCGGCAGGATCGGGGTGATCCCGATGCCTCCGGCGACGAAGAGATAGCCGGCGGGCGAGTCGACGAAGGGGAAGGCGTTGCGCGGCCCCTTCAGCACCAGCCGGTCGCCGACGCCGAGATGGTGCGCCTCGACCGACCCGCCGCCTCCCCCGGCGGTCGGCTCGATCAGGCGCACGCTGATCCGGTAGGCGGAGAGATCGTCGGGGTCGGAGTTGAGCGAGTACTGCCGGAGCCTTCCGCTGGGCAGCACCACGTCGACGTGGGCGCCCGGGTCCCATACCGGAAGGTCAGCGGCGTCCTCGCTCTCGAACCAGATCGCCTTGACGTCGGCGCCCTCCTGGTCGATGCGGCTGACGCGCACGTGGAGGTCACGGTCGATCCGGCCGAGCGGCCTGCGGCGGCGCCAGGACCGGTAGGCGGCCTTGGTCCAGTAGCCCCCGACGATCGCCTCGAAGGCCTTGTAGAGCCGCGAGTCGGGGATGTCCGGGACGGCGTAGCGCGCCGGGCTCACTGGCCCTCCGCGAGGGCGTCGGCCCGCAGCGCCGCGGGCGACTTGGCCAGGTAGCTCACCGCCTGGGCGGTCGACCCTTCCTTGGACGGGTCGTAGGCGGGCAGGAAGAACTTCCAGGTCGCCCACCCGATGCGTACGACTCCGGGCACCAGCCCTCGGCGTTCGGCGTCGATCAGCTGGATCAGCCCGGCCTTGGGCCGCTTGGCCTGCTCCGGCTGCGCGGGATCGAGCGGGGTCGGGTCGTGGTCCATCAGGTACTGCGCGCCGCGCCACCACAGCACGAGCAGCGCGGTGCCGCCGAGCAGGTAGGAGCGGACGCGACGCAGGTAGCGCCCGTCGACATGCTGGAAGACGTCGTACGCCACGTTGCGGTGCTCGACCTCCTCAGCTCCGTGCCAGCGCAGCAGGTCGAGCATCGTCTCGTCGGCACCGGCCTCGTCGAGCGCGGGCGAGTTGAGCACCCAGTTGCCCAGCACGGCGGTGAGGTGCTCGAGGCCGGCGATGATCGCGGCGCGCTCGATCAGCCACTCCTCCTTGGCCCTGCCGGTCAGGTCGCGGTCACCCAGGATCTTGCGGAACAGCGCTTCGATCTCGGCCGCGAACGGACGTACGTCGAGGCCGTTGGCGGTGAAGTAGTCCTGCACCTCCTGATGGGCGGCGGCGTGCACGCCCTCCTGCCCGATGAAGCCGATCACGTCCTCGCGGAGCTGGTCGTCCTCGATCAACGGCAGGATCTCGGAGAACACCTTGACGAACCACCGCTCGCCCTCGGGCAGCAGCAGGTGCAGCACGTTGACGTAGTGGGAGGCGAAGACCTCGCCCGGGATCCACACCAGCGGCAGCCGGCTCCAGTCGAACTTCACGTTCCGCGGGTGCAGGGCCACCTTGGCCGGCTCGTGCCCGCGCTTGCTCTCCTTGTTCTCCTTGCTCTCCTTGTTCATCGCACACCCTCCTTCTCGACGAAGGCCGCGATCTCGCCGGCGATCATCCCCGGCTCCGCGGTCACCACCCAGTGTCCGCCGTCGATGACCTGCGTGGTCAGCGATGTCGCGTACGCCCGGGGAGCCTCGGTCTGCAGCGGCACCGTCACGTAGGCGTCGTCGCGCGGGGCGATCACCAGCACCGGCACGTCGGTCGGCCGCGGCTCCGGACGGACCAGCTTGCCGAGGAAGTTCGCCCGGTAGAGCTCGACCCCGTTGACCTGGTCCTTCGTCGGCCGCGGTCCACCGCCGACGAACCGGGCGAGCAGCCCCGAGCGCACCATCGCCTCCGGCAGCAGCGGCGCCTGGAAGACGAAGACGTACCAGGAGTGGGCCAGCTGCCGCAGCGAGCTCCGCAGGTGCGTCCGTTCCCGCAGCCACGCGGTCGCCATCCCCAGGTCCGGCCCCGAGATGGAGACGTACGTCGCGATCCGGCTGCTCAGGGCCGGGTCGGTCACCGACTCCCAGGTCTGGATCGAGCCCCAGTCGTGGGCCGCGACATGCACCGGCGCATCGGGCGAGACGGCGTCGATGACCGCCTCGAAGTCCGCGGAGAGCTGCGCCAGGCGGTAGCCGGCGGTCGAGTCGGGAACCTCCGACTCCCCTGTGCCGCGTACGTCATAGGTCACGACGTGGAACCGCTCGGCGAGCACCTCCACGACTCCGTCCCAGACGGAGTGGTTGTCGGGATAGCCGTGGACGAGCACCACGGTCTCGGCGTCGGCCGGCCCACGCTCGTAGACCGCGAGCCTCAGCCCATCAGTGGTCTCGACCAACCGTTTGGCCTGTTCGGTCATGCGTCCTCCTACGTCGCAGGCATCTCATCAACAATTAATGAGACACCTTCCCCGCAAACAATAGCAAGCACTTCTTCGGAGCAGGACTCAGCCGGGCACAATGGTCACCGCGAAAACGACCGGCCCGCCGCAGACGATGTCTGCGGCGGGCCGGTTCGGAGAGCCGAGGCTACGAGGCGCTGCGGGAGTCAGCCAGACGAGACTCCTCCGCGGCGTGCTCCTCGAGCTCCTTACGCCGGGCCTCCACCTGGGCGGCGACCTCGTCCGGGTCGTCGATGAGGGCGGCCATGCCACCCGGGACGCGTTCGAGCGCCTCGCGGGCGAAGATCTGCTGCATGGTGGTGGTGCGCTCGGAGCGGTCCCTGCCGATGAACGACATCATCCAGTGCAGCGTCGCGGTGAGCCGGTTGCGGAACCCGGTCATGTAGGCCAGGTGGACCACCAGCCAGCCGAACCAGGCGAGGACGCCGGACAGCTTGAAGCTGCCCATGCTGAGGACGGCGTTGAAGCGGCTGATGGTGGCCATCGAGCCCTTGTCGAAGTACTTGAAGTCGCCTGGGTCCGGCTTGTCCTTCAGGCGGGCCTTGATGGTCTTGGCCGCGTGCTTGCCACCCTGGATCGCGACCTGGGCGACACCGGGCAGGTGGTCGAGGCTGATCATGTCGCCGACCACGAAGATCTCGGGGTGGCCCGGCAGGGTGAGGTCGGGGTTGACCGCGATCCGGCCGGCACGATCGAGCTCGGCACCGGTCTGCTCCGAGAGCGTCTTGCCCAGCTCGGAGGCCGAGACGCCCGCGGCCCAGATCTTCGCGATCGAACCGATCCGCTGGGTCTGGCCGTCCTTGAACTTCATCTCGATGCCGAACTCGTCGACGTGCGTGACCATCGCACCGAGGACGACCTCCACACCGGCCTTCTCCAGCGCCTTCTGCGCCTTGGCGCCGAGCTTCTCACCGAACGGCGGCAGCACCTGCGGCGCAGCGTCGACGAGCACGACTCGCGCCTTCTCCGAGGAGATGTGGGTGAAGTCGTTCTTCAGCACCCGGTGGGACAGCTCGGCGATCTGGCCGGCCATCTCCACACCGGTCGGGCCGGCGCCCACCACGACGAAGGTGAGCAGGTCACCGATCGGCTCACCGCGCGAGGCGGTCAGCTCGGCGATCTCGAAGGCCCCGAAGATGCGCCCACGCAGCTCGAGCGCGTCGTCGATCGACTTCATGCCGGGCGCGAACTCGGCGAAGTGGTCGTTGCCGAAGTAGGACTGGCCGGCGCCGGCAGCGACGATCAGGGAGTCGTAGGGAACGTCGATCTGCTGGTTGAGCATGCTCGCCTTGACCGTCTTGGCCTCGGCGTCGATCTCGTTGACCTCGCCGAGCAGCACGCTGGCGTTCTTCTGCCGGTGCAGGATGTCACGGGTCGGCGGGGCGATCTCGCCCTGGGAGAGGATGCCGGTCGCCACCTGGTAGAGCAGCGGCTGGAACAGGTGATGGGTCGTCTTCGCGATCAAGGTCACCTCGACGTCGTCGCGGCCCTTGAACTCCTTCGCGGAGAAGAGCCCCCCGAAACCGGAACCGATGATGACGACCCGGTGCTTTGCCTGGTCCGCTGACATTGCCAATACCCTCCGCTACCTCAACACAAGAGAACCGTTTGAACGTTCCACCTCATATTCTGAACCATTCCGGCGGATCTGTTCATTCCCGGGTGGGACTACTTGGTCACAGTTGCCAGTCAGCCGCTGAGCATGCGTTTCTGCCGCGTGTCTGTTGTCGGGTCGAAACCCGCTGACTTTAATCTGTGAGGGCGCCCGGGACCTTGTGCCCTAGTGGTTCATGGTCAGGATCAGACACCTTCAAGTGCGGAAAATCCTTGCAACGAACGACACACAACGCGATCGTGTGTACTGCGAACCCCCGAGCTCGGAGGAGGAGACCATGCCGTTGAGCCGGCCAGCTCTTCTGCTCCGCACCGGTTCTCGCGCCGTCCAGGACGCCCGCGCCTGGGTCCGCGCGGCCTGCGAGGAGATCGACCGCGCCGACCTCACCGAGTGCGCCGAGTTCGGCGTCTCCGAGCTGGTCTCCAACGCCCTCTTCCACGGAGCCGCTCCGGTCACGATCCGGATGCGCGGCACCGTCGGCCATCCCCGCGTCGAGATCCGCGATGCCTCGACAGAGCCGCCGCTGCTGCCGGTCCCGCTGGCTCTCGACGACGACGAGGAGGTCCTGCTGACCGTCGGCCGCGGCCTCTCGATCGTGGCCAGCGTCTCCGACGCGTGGGGCGCCGACATCGACGCGTCCGGCAAGACCGTCTGGTTCGCCCCTGCGGCGGAGATCGACGAGGGCGACGGGGTCGAGGGTGTGATCACCGGCCCAGCCGGCGCGCCACCGAAGCCTGAACGCCTCGGCTCCGAGACCGTCGACGTCAGCATCCTCGGCGTACCTGTCGCCCTCTACAAGGGCTTCCAGCATCACTTCCGCGAGCTGAGGCGCGAGGTGCGCCTCCTCTCCCTTGCACACGCCAACGACTACCCTCTCGCTGCCAGCCTCTCGGCCCTGTTCGGCTCGCTGGAACGCCAGCTCCTCGACGGCCTCGGCCACGGTCACCTCACCGGGGTGATCGGCTCCGGCCGCCACCGGGAGACGGCAGACCTGCACGTACGCATGCCGCGGTCCGCGGCCGAGACGATGCGCCGCTTCCTCGACATGCTCGACCTCATCGACGAGTTCTGCCGTCAGGAGCGGCTGCTCGTCCTGGCCCGCTCCCCCGAGCAGGTCGCCTTCCAGCGCTGGTTCCTCGGCGAATACCTCACCCAGGCCGCGGGCGGGCGCCCCACCCGCTGGACCGGGACCCAGATGGCCGGTCCGTGCCCCTAGGGCATGTCTGGCAAATCCACGCCCGCTACGCGACGTTTCGCATCCGATCTGGCTGCGTTGCCGCCACTCGACAGCCTCCAGGACGCCTTGCCAGATCGGCCCGGAACGCCGCTCGCGGCCGCCGTGTCTTTACCAGCCATGCCCTCGAAGACGTACGCTGTCGGCGTGCTGCGTGAGCATCGCGACCTGCTCGCTCCCATCGCCGCGGGCGGCGCGCTCGGGTCCCTGGCCCGCTGGGGACTCACTACGGTCCTCCCCCACGGCGGCCAGTCCTGGCCATGGGCGACCTTCCTCGCCAACGTCTCCGGCTGCCTGCTGCTGGGCGTACTCATGGCGTTCGTGCTGGGCCCGTGGTCACAGACCCGCTACCTACGTCCGTTCCTCGGGGTCGGCGTGCTGGGCGGCTACACCACCTTCTCGGCCTACGAGCTCGAGGCGTACGTCCTGGATGGGCATGCGCCGGCGCTCGCGATGCTCTATGTGCTCGCCTCGGTGATCTCCGGGATCGGCGCCGCTTGGATCGGTCTGACGCTCGGCCGGGTCGTCGTACTCGAGAGCGGGCAGGAGGTCGTGGTCGACGGCATCGACCCCGACCTCGATCCCGACCCGGCCCCGAATCCGGGCCGAGGTGAGGACCGATGACCGCGCTTCTGGTGCTTCTCGGCGGCGCGGTCGGAGCTCCGGCGCGCTACCTGACCGACCTCTACGTCCGTGAGTGGCTCGGCGCGGACTTTCCCTGGGGGACGATGGCGGTCAACGCCGTCGGCTCGCTCGTGCTCGGCCTGCTGGCCGGCGCAGCCGCGGGCGGCGTACTTCCTGCGTGGGTGCTCACCCTGGCCGGCACCGGGTTCTGCGGGGCGCTGACCACGTTCTCGACCTTCTCCTACGAGACCGTCCGCCTTGCCGAGGACGGCCGTTGGCGATCGGCGGCCCTGAACGTCGTCGGCTCGCTCGCGGTCGGTGCGATCGCGGTCAGCCTCGGCTGGGTGGCCGGGTCGGCGATCTAGGGCCAGCTTCTAGGGCCAGCTTCTAGGGCCAGCTTCTAGGGCCAGCTTCTAGGGCCAGCTTCTAGGGCCAGCTTCTAGGGCCAGCTTCTAGGCCCAGCTTCTAGGCCCAGCTTCTAGGCCCAGCCGAGCTCGTGGAGCTTGTCGTCGTCGATGCCGAAGTGGTGGGCGATCTCGTGGATGACGGTGATGCGGATCTCTGCGGCCAGGTCGTCCTCGTCGACGCACATCTGCTGCAGCGGCTGACGGAAGATGAAGATCCGGTCCGGGAGAGTGCCGCCGTAGAGGTCGTTGCGGTCGGTCAGCGCCACTCCGTCGTAGAGGCCGAGGGTCTCCTGGGGCTCACCCTCGGGCGGCCACTCCTCGACGAGCACGACGAGGTTGTGAACCTGGGCAGCCAGCTCGTCCGGGACGGCGTCGAGCGCCTGGTCCACGAGTGCGTCGAAGCGCTCTGGGCTTATCTCAATCCCCACACCCGCCATTCTGCCGGGTGACAGATACTCCTATGCAACCGCTTCCGCAGTATTTTTTCGCAGGTTTGCGCGAGCCTCGCGCTCCAAGTCCCGCTGGTGGAGCTCTCCGTTGCGCGGACGACCGCGGGTGCGCTTGCGAGCGACCACGATCCCCTCGTAGAAAACCTCGCCGCCCCACACGCCGTGCGGCTCCTGCCGGGCGATCGCACCCTGCAAGCAGGAGAGCTGCAGCGGGCACGTACGACACAGCGCCTTGGCACGGTCCGCGTCGGCGCTGGTCGCGGCGAACCACAGGTCCCCGTCCTCGATCGCGCACGGCAGCTCGCTCCAGTGCACGCCGGTGGCCTCTCTCGCTGTCGCCACAGACGAACCAGTCATCACAGTCCCATCCCCTCGCTGATCCCCGTTGTCAGGGATACCCACCGAAGAGGGTGGTCGGACGGCCTGTCAGTTTTCTGTCAATAGGCAGGTGCTTGGAGCGGTCACGCAGAGTTGAGCTGTCATCTACAACAGGGGATTCCACAACACCGCGACCCTGCTGGTACAAACTGTCCACACTAGAGGGAGGAAGGGCTAGGGTTTGCGATCATGCGCTCAATGAGAAAGGCCTCGGCGTCCATCACCGTGGGCCACCGGCCGGTGGAGGATTTCCACAGACGGATGGCGCATGACCCCAACAGCCGAGCCATCGCCTCGGAGTCCCGGGACTGGCTTCTGGTGAAGTCCCTGCTCCAGCCGGGCGAGGTCCAGTGGGCACGGGTCGCGGTGAAGTTCCCTCATGAAGGGAATGCCTCGGGCCACGCGTTCCTGACCGACCGTCGGGTGATGTTCGAGTTCCACGAGCGCGTCTTCTCGGTCAACCTGGCCGTGGTCACCTTCATCGGTGTCCCTCCGCCGCCCAGCCTGGGTGACTTCATCATCGAGGCCCTCGTGCCCGGATCGTCGTACTCCACCACGATGAAGATCCGGGACAAGGACGCCTTCCACGACTTCTTCCCGACCCTCGACTACGCGGCCCGCGCGGCTGGCGCCCAGCTGAACGTCGACGCCAGCTGGGGTGGCGAGTTCGGCTCCGGGAGCGCCCAGGGTCTGCCCGCTCCCAGCAGCTACGGTGTCGCGCCGGCCCCCGGTTCCTACCCGGCCCAGGGGTCCTATCCGAACACTGGCTCCTACTACCCCAACCAGGGCCCGTACGGCACCAACACCGGCTCCTCCTACTACGGTCAGTCGCCGAGCACGGGCGCCCAGCGCGCAGTCGGCGGCGGCTACCCCGGACAGCAGGGAGCGCAGCAGCGTGCCCGCGAGGAGGCTGCGCTGGTCGATGCCAACCTCGCCCACGCGCTGCCGGCATTCCTGCACGAGGGCGAGTCGATCCTCGCCGGGGCCGACATGCTCCAGAACATGACCGACGTCGAGATGAAGGTGATGGCCACCGAGTCACGCCTGATCGTCGTCGAGGGCAACATCCTGTGGGCCTCCCCGCTCGAGCAGACCCACGTCATCTACGCCGGTGGCGAGCGCAGCCACCTGCGCCTGCTGGTCGAGCGGGTCACCGAGACCATGGCGCTGACCCCGGGGCCGCCGTCGGCCAACCCGGCCGACCAGCGCCGCCTCGTACTTCGTACGTTGCGCGATGCCGCTGCCGGCGAGCAGCTGCACAACCACCTGACCACCAACGGCGGCCAGGTCTTCGACGCCTGGCCGGAGCACTAGGCCGCTGCGTACGTCTTTCTTCTTCGGATACGACGAGAGCCCCAGCCGTTCGGCTGGGGCTCTCGTGTTTGCTTGCTGTGGGTCAGTCCTGCGGGTTGAAGAACAGGCCGAGGGCAAGTGCCCAGACCACGTGCCAGAGGTAGACGCTCACGACGGCGCCGACACCGAAGTTGATGGAGAAGAAGCCAGGATCCATGTCCTGGTGCAGCGCGGGGATCCACCAGCCGCAGGAGGCGGTGGCGAGGAACATACCCATCCCCATCGAACGCGCGAGGTTGCTCGAGGTGGTGTGGGTCTTGCCGAGCCAGGGGAAGATGATCAGCGCGTAGGCCAGCGCGAAGACCATGCCGTTCAGGTAGTGGAAGCCCATGCCGGACCACCACTGCATCGAGGCGAACCCGGCCTCGTTCGCGGTGGCGTTCGGGGTCAGGATGACGCCGTTGAAGAACGCGAAGTCCAGCGAGCCCTCCATGATGCCGAGGCCGAAGACCCAGTAGCCGAACATCGTGGCGAGCTGGGTCGCGCCGAAGCCGGCGACGAGGGCACCGATGAGGCGGTTGTTGTTGACGAACTGCGGCCAGTGCGTTCCGGTCGTCTGCGCCATCACGGCCGGCTGCTGGATCGCCGGCTCCTGGTACTGCGGCTGGGCCTGAGACTGCTGCGGACGCTGGTCCCAACCAAGGGCGGGGGGCTGCTGCTGGGCGGGCGCCGACGGGGTGCGGTAGGCACCGTTCGTCTGCATCCGCGACGCAAGCTCGTCCGCACTCGCCGCATGGGGCGGCCGATGCGGGTAGTACGACGACATGGTGGTGTTGCCTCCTGAGTACCGAACGTCTTAGTCGTTCCCCCCGTGCCCTGCCGATTTTGCGACGTCGACACAAGCGGCAGAATCCTCTCACGGGAGGACAGCAGCCCGCACGTTACCGCCTATTCGGCTTATAGCCCACAGGGACGAACGGCCCGAACCGGGGTGAGGTCGGGGGACCTCTGGCCCGAGACTCCTGCCGAAGCAGGACGACCACCCTCCCACGCACGCCCTCCCCCGCGCTCGCCACCGCCCGGCGTGTCACGCCCTCCGGGAGCAACACCCGACCCACAAGTCACACCGGAAGAAACAAGGCCCTCCAGCCACACCCCAGCCAGAGCAACGCACCGACGTACGAAGGAGGGTCTCGACAAGCCCGACCACCGACGGCGAACTAAGGGGGTCGGCGGTAAGACCCCCGCCGCGGCCGGAGGCCGCCATGTAAATAACGAAGAGGACGTGGTCGCATTTCTGCGACACACGTCCTCTCTGATTCGTTCCGCGACCCTGACGAGACTTGAACTCGCGACCTCCGCCGTGACAGGGCGGCGCGCTAACCAACTGCGCTACAGGGCCTAGTTTGTTTCCGCTGTTCTGCGGCAACGGGAAAAACATAGCCCATGGGCGCGGAGGATTCACAATCGGGGAGGCGTCCTACTCCTCGAAGGATTCGTCGCCCTTCGGTTCCTCGTCGGTGAGTCCCTCGACGAGGCGGTTCTTGACCATGTACGCCATCGCGCGGTCCGCTGCCCGGGCCTTGCGTCGCAGGGCCTCGACACCGGGGGCCTTCTCGTCGCTGTACGCCGCGAGCCGAGCGACCTCGCGCCCGGTCTGGCGCTGGATCTCGGACATCGCGAGCCACACCCCGAGGTCCTGCTCGAGACCTTCGCGGGAGCGCAGGATCGCGGCAGTGAGGAGCTGGATGACGGTGACCTCGACGTCCTCGGCGGTGGACGAGCTGGAGACGAGGGTCGCGGCGATCGTGCCGGCGCCGGTGGTGGTGATCGCGCCGGCGGTGACGAGCCCGCCGACCATTCCACCGGGCCCGAAGGCGGAGAGCGCCCCGATGATCGCGGCTCCGCCGGCCAGCCCTGCGGGGGCGGCGAGCGCGAGCCCGATCGGCCCGGCGACCAGCACCGCGGCCCCGATCCCGATGCCGACCCACAGCTTCCACTGGTCGACCGGGTAGACGGCCTTCGACGCGGACTGCATGGCGATGTGCAGGTTCTCGCCGAGCCCGCCACCGAGCCCCATCCAGACCGTCAGGTCGTGGAATGCCTGGCGGCGTACGTCGTCGGGGACGTCGATCTCATACGGCCGCACCGGGTTGGCGGTCGCCAGCGCAACCAGGGCGAGGACGGCCTCTTCCTTGGAGAGCTGGGTCAGCGGCTTGGGCCGGGGCAGGTCCCGGTCCCCGGGAAGGTCAGGCGAGACGCGCAGGTCCAGGAGCTGTTGGGGAATGCGTACGCCGTCGTGCTGGTAGTTCTCGATCAGCCGTTCCAGGACCTCGTGCTGGACGACGCGCAGGGCGGCGCCGAAGCGCTCCTGGGTGGCGCTCTTGAGGTGGTCGCGGAGGAACTGGGCGTAGGCGAGCCACAGCGCCAGGCGCACCTCGAGCGAGTTGAGGGCGACGTCGGGAGTGCCCTCGACTAGCGCGACCTCCTTGGCCAGAGAGCCGAACAGTCCGCGCCCGATCGCGGTGGCGACCGGCTTGGAACGGAGGTAGGTGGTGGTGCGGTGATCGAGGCCGAGCCCGACCTGGAGATCGAGCGCCCACGGGAAGTGGCGCCAGATGCCCCGCAGTCCGGTCACCGCGTCGCCGTTGCTCCACACGTTGACCCACCAGCCGACGTGGTCGACGGGCGACTTCATCTCCAGACGGTCGGAGTCCTCGTGGAGATTCGGGTGGGCGGCCGGGCTGCCGATGGTGACCAGTCCGACGACCGTCAGCTTCGGCGGGAGCCGGCGCAGCAGATCGATCGCGATGATCGAGCCCAGGCTGTGACCGACGATGACGACCTCACCCTCCTCAGGGAGCTCGTCGAGGACCATCCGCAGCGTACGCGCCCGGATTCCGGGCTTGGTCACGTAGTTGTGCGCCTGGCGGAGCACCCGCAGCACGATCGGCGCCAGCGAGTCGGTCACCCCGACCGGAGATGCCGGGACAGGTTCGCCGAGAATCTTCTCGAGCTCCGCGGTCGCGCGCTCGACCCGGCGGCGTACGCCCCGCTGCTCCTCCGCGCTCAGCCTCGGCGTCGTGACCGGCGGGATCCTCAGAGTCCGGTCAGCGATATCGGTGCGGAGCACGTCCGGATACTTCGGCGCGATGACCTCGACCCCGTCGAGCCCCGGGTAGCCGACATCCTGGAGCGCCTTGTCCAGCGCACGGCGCCAGGCGTCGCGAGGGTCACCGTTGCCGACGCCGTGAAGGTAGAGGAGCGAGACCACCTTTCGATTCTCTCTTATGACATGAGAAACACGGGGTTACGCGGGGCCGACTGTTTCTGGGGCCGGACATGGCGGGGCCTCATCCCGCTGGTCGCGCTTGTCGACCCCCGCCCCCGGTGGACGAGCCTGTCGAGACCCCCCGCCCCCGGTGGACGAGCCTGTCGAGACCCCCCGCCCCCGGTGGACGAGCCTGTCGAGACCCCCCGCCCCCGGTGGACGAGCCTGTCGAGAC
>NZ_JBEXSD010000018.1:80624-81520 GCF_040613495.1 Nocardioides sp. NPDC006273
ACCCCCTGCCGGAACGTCCCACCCGAAGGCCAGCCTGGGCCGCCGACCCGGCTTCGAGGGTGTTCTCGACATGCCCCGGAGTCAAGGACGGCCTTCGGCCGCCGGCTACGCCGGCCGCTATCGCGGTCCTTGACACCGGACCATGTCGAGAAAAGATTTGGCTGGCTATCGGGGCGGCGGCCCGGGTGTGGCGCGGAGGGGTTCTTGCTTCGGAATGGGGGTGTTGATGGGGTGGGAGGGTGGCCCTTCGGGCCACTTACCATCCACAAGTCCGAGGCCGTTCGCTCACCGCAAAAACAGGGTTTGACCTGCCAAGATAAGTAGATTCACGTCGCCTGGTGGAGTAGAATCAGACCATCACGACACGCCTCTGAACACCGGAGAGGAGGGGCGGCGATGAGTCTCGAACCCGAGATCAACCACTGGGGTATCAACCCTCAGGACCCGATCGACGCGGAGCTCGCTGCCCTGGAGTCTTCCCTTGACACCCTGCTCGCCAGGGACCCTGCCTACTGGCGCACTGCGGAGAAGAAGGACCGGTTGAAGCGCTTGGAGATCCTCCAGGCCAAGCAGGCCGCGCTGAGACTGCGGGTCCTCGCGGTGTCTGGTGACATCGCTGAGGAGACCGGCGCGAGAGATGTCTCGGGGTGGATGTTCACCGGGCTGCTGGTCGACAAGAAGATCGGGCGTGCCGAGGTGAAACTCGCCGCCGGACTCGCGAGGTACGAGCTCGTCGCTGCCGGCCTGGCTGAAGGTGTGGTGTCCCCCGACAAAGCCCGGGTGATCGTGAAGGCCCTCGAGGCGGTCGAGGCCGACCCCGAAGCCAGCACCGATGACCTGGTGTTCGCGGAGAAGCTGCTGGTCGACTACGCCGGCCAGATGACCGCCGACGACCT
>NZ_JBEXSD010000019.1:0-79122 GCF_040613495.1 Nocardioides sp. NPDC006273
GAGATCCGCCGCTGCCTCAAGCGCTACATCACCCGCGAGCTCTACCGCCAACTCGAGCACCCACAAACCCTTGACAGGACATAGGAGCGTCGCGGCGGCTGATCGAGAAACACTGGAGGAAAGGGTCGGCGGCGAACCCTGAAACGAAGAAACAGTCGCGAAGCGAGGTTTCCCCGACGAGAACCGTGTTGGTCTCGACACGCCTCCGCCCAGCGACTCCAGCGGCTCCGGCGGCTCCGGCGGCTCCGGCGGCTCCGGCGGCTCCGGCGGCTCCAGCGGCTCCGGCGGCTCGACCAGCGGCGCGGAGAGGTCTCGACGAAAGTCCCTTGCGGGCGCACTTCTTCCGGCGTACCCTCGCGATATATCGGGACACTACGCCGACAGTCGATCGGCCGCACAAGGGAGACGACATGAGCAACCTCGACAACCTGCGGGTGAGCGAGGCCGACCGAGAGGAGGCGTCGGCGAGGCTCGCCGAGCACTACTCGACCGGCCGCCTCTCCAGTGACGACTACTACGAGCGCCTGGACGCGGTCTGGTCAGCGCGAGTGAGCTCCGACCTGGAGATGCTCTTCACCGACCTGCCCAGAACCGTGCCGCAGCCACCACCGGCCGCCCGCAGCCCGCGCCGGAACCGCCCGCAGGCCTTCCCGCTGGTCGCCTGCTTCCTGCTCGTGGCGTTCGGGCTGATCGCGATGGGTGTGCCGTGGTGGATTTTCGCCGCGATCGGCGGCGGGGCCCTTCTGTTTCACAAAAAGCACAGCCAGAAGAAGCACCACCGCCACCACCACGCGATGACAAGCGCCTGCCGGCCGATTCATGGTCGTCCGGGAGCCCAGCAGTAGAGGTGGGATCAGTCGGCGGGGGCGAGGATCCAGACCGCGGCGTCGGTCGGCAGGTCGCCAACGACCGGATCGCCGCTGTACATCACGATCTCGCCCTCGGGCAGCGGCGTCGGCTCCATCCCGCAGTTGAGGACGACGATCAGCTCGCGGCTCGCGCCCTCGGACCCACCGACCCCGCCACGCCGGAACGAGACGACACCCTCGGGCGCGTCCAGGATCTCGACATCCTCGTCGGCACCGAGTGCAAACGTACGCCGCGCCGACAGCGCCGCCCGGTAGAACTCCAGCGTGGAGTCCTTGACGCCGTTCTGAGCCGCCACGGTCAGGTCCACCCACTCGGCCGGCTGCGGCAGCCACGGCTGCATCGGCAGCTCTTCTTCGGGCACCTGACTGAACCCGAAGGGCGGCTCGAACCCGCTCCACGGCAGCGGCACCCGGCAGCCGTCCCGACCACCCTCGCCGGTCTCCGACCACGGGTCCTCCTGATACTCGGGCGGCAGATAGACCTGCGGCAGACCGAGTTCCTCGCCCTGGTAGAGGTACGCGGACCCCGGCAGCGCCAGCATCGTCAGCGTCGCCGCGCGCGCCCGATGCAGCGCCTGGAGCCCGTCACCGTAGCGTGAGCGGTGGCGTACGACGTCGTGGTTCGACAAGACCCAGGTCGGCGCCGCCCGCGACGGACCGAGGGCCTTCAACGTCGACCCGATGACCTCGGTGAATGCCTCGGCAGACCACTGCGCCTGCAGCCAGGAGAAGTTGAACGCCTGGTTGAACTCGTCGGCGCGTACGTAGCGTCGCAGCTCAGCCGGGCCAGGGGTCCAAGCCTCGGCGACCATCATCCGGTCGCCGTCGAAGGAGTCGATCAGCTTGCGCCAGTCGCGGTAGATCTCGTGAACCCCCGGGTTGTCCCACATCGGCGCGTCGGTGACGCCCCGCTGATACATCACCGCGGCGTCGGAGGTGAGCGCGAGCCCCTCGGGGACGACCTGGTCGCGCAGATCCTTGAAGAGCCCGTGGGCGATGTCGACCCGGAACCCGTCGACGCCCCGCTCGAGCCAGAAGGTGAGGATCTTGGTGAACTCGGCGACGACCTCTGGGTTGTGCCAGTTGAGATCGGGCTGGTCGTCGTCGAAGAGGTGGAGATACCACTGCCCGCCCCCGGCCCGCGTCCAGGCGGGGCCGCCGAAGACCGAGCGCCAGTTGGTCGGCGGCTCCTCGCCGTTCTCACCTCGGCCGTCGCGGAAGATGTAGCGGTCTCGCGCCGGGGATCCCGGCTCTGCAGCGAGCGCCTCGGCGAACCAAGGATGAGCCGACGAGGTGTGGTTCGGCACCAGGTCGACGATCACCTTGAGCCCCAGCTCGTGAGCCCGGGCGAACAGGCTGTCAGCGTCCTCGAGGGTGCCGAAGATCGGGTCGACGTCACAATAGTCCGCGACGTCGTAGCCGTGGTCGTTCTGCGGCGAGGTGTAGAACGGGCAGATCCAGACCGCATCGACACCCAGCGCGGCGAGGTAGCCCAGATGGTCGGTGATGCCCGGCAGATCACCGAGCCCGTCGCCGTTGGAGTCCGCGAACGATCGCGGGTAGATCTGATATGCGACGGCCTCGCGCCACCATGGCTGGTCCACGTGTTGCCCCAAACTCTCGTCGGTTGGCTACCTATACCCCGATCTTGTCGATGCGATGCTCGGGATTGTCAATCCGGACGGTCCGAGCACTGCCCGCGGCAGCGCATCAGACGCCTGAAACGCCGAGAAGAGGGGGATGCCCGAAGTCGGTCTTCGGCATGTACGCTTGTCAGCGTTGAAGGAGGCGCTCCTATGCGCTTCACGGTTGCTCTCGGTGACCGTTCGCGCAGCACTTGGTCTTTCGCGAAAGCAGAGATCAGGATCTCGTGGATTCAACGCCCAAAGGGCGGCACGGAGTCGCCCTGTTTACACAAGGATTAGATTCATGACTCAGGGAACCGTGAAGTGGTTCAACGGCGACAAGGGCTTCGGCTTCATCGCCCAGGACGACGGGGGCGACGACGTCTTCGTGCACTTCTCCGCGATCCAGACCCAGGGCTACAAGTCCCTGGACGAGAACCAGCGCGTCGAGTTCGACGTCACCCAGGGCCCGAAGGGCCCGCAGGCCGAGAACGTCCGTCCGGTCTGACTCTGGCTAAGCTGATCAACTCAGCATGACAGCCCCGCTCCTGCCTCGGCAGGGCGGGGCTGTCCCCTTTCCGGGGAGGCCGGACCGGTTCGGTCAGCCGACCTCGGGAAGCCTGGTGACGTCGACCCAGCCCCGGGCCTCGCTGATCGTCTCGAGGTCACCAAGGGTGAGCGCGATGGTCGTGTTGGCGCCACCGGCGGCGGGATAGACCATGTCGAAGCGCTTCAGGGAGGCGTCGAGCCAGACCTCTGCGGACGGCGGGTTGCCGAAGGGACAGACGCCCCCGATCGCGTGTCCGGTCATCGGCTCCACATCCTCGGCCACGAGCATCCGTGCCTTGGTGCCGAAGTGGGCCTTGAACTTCGCATTGGCGATCTTGGCGTCCCCGGCCGCGACGACGAGGATCGCGGCGGAGCGGTCCTCGGTGTAGAGGCCGATGGTCTTGGCGATCTCCGCCGGCGAGACGCCGAGCGCGGCTGCGGCGAGCTCGACGGTCGCCTTGGAGTCCTTCGACTCGATGATGTCCCCACCACGTCCGAATCGGTCCAGGTGGGCTCGGGCCAGCTCGATCGACATGCTCGAAGCCTAGTGGCGCGTCCCACCACCGAAGGAGTCGGCAACCGCTCCGTCCGTGAAGATGCGGTACTCCATCGGGGACGGCGATCCGAACGGCGTGCTCGGCACCGTGCCGCACGCGATGATCAGATTTCCGGGGCGACGGCCCTTCATCGTCGCCGGCTCGACCCCGACGACCATGTCACCCAGGTCTCGAGCAGCCGCGACGAAGTCCCGCACCCGAGCGAACGGCGCCCGGTCGACCAGGTTGGCGACGAAGATCCCGGAGGGCGCGAGCACGCGGCGTACGTCCTCGACGAAGGCAGCGGAGGTCAGCTCGGCCGGGGTGTGTCCGCCGTCGAAGGCATCGAGGATCACCATGTCGGCGAACCCGTCGCGGACGCCGCCGATACCGCTCTTGCCGTCGACGGGGCGCACCTTGATCCCGCTGCGCGGCGGTAGCGGCGCCTCGCGGCGTACGCGCTCGATGATCTCGATCGACGGCTCGAGCACGATCTGAGAGGAGCGTGGACGAGTCGCGTGGATGTAGCGCGGCAGCGTCATCGCGGCTCCGCCGACGTGCAACACCCGCACTGGCCCCGGCGGCAGACGGTCGATAACATCGCCGACACGCCTCATGTAGTCGAAGACGAGGCGGGTCGGGTCGCCCAGATCGACAGCCGACTGCTGCATGTCGTCGAGCTCGAGCACGTATACATCACTGGGCATAGCTGAGATACCCTACCCCGGCGTGGAAATGGGGGACTTGTTCCTCTATTGTGACCTGCGCTACAGCGGCACCATAGCCCGTTACGACTACTCCGGAGCATACCCCCCGGGGCATCCTTAGCACGTCTCCAGATCCACCCCGCCGATCCCCCACACCGCATCCGGCGAGGAACGAGAGGAAGTCAGACAGCGTGACAACCATCGAAGAAGTCACGATTGGGGCGTTCAGCCAACCCCTGGTCGGGATGTCATTCATCATCTCCGTTCTCGGCTCATGGGTCGGTCTGACCTGTGCGAGCCGCGCCCGCCGAGTGAACGGTGGCACCGGGTCCTGGCTCTGGCTCTTCGGCGCGGCCGCCTCCATCGGTGGCGGCGCGATCTGGTCGATGCACTTCATCGGCATGCTCGCCTTCGACAGCCATGTGGCGTACGCCCTGGACGTCGGCACCACGCTGATCTCACTGGTGGTCGCCATCGCCGCTGCGGCGGTCGGCATGCTGATCGCGACAGCGCTCCGCGGAAACCCGGGCTACATCGTCGGTGGTCTGGTCACCGGGGCCGGCGTCGGCGCGATGCACTACACCGGCATGTACGCCATGGACATGAGTGCCAAGATGGTCTGGAAGCCGACGGTCGTCGTCATCTCCATCGTCATCGCGCTGGTCGCCTCGGCGCTCGCGCTCTTCTTCACCTTCAACGTCTCCTCGCGGCTGATGCGCGTGGGCGCTGCCCTCATCATGGGCATCGGCGTGTGCACCATGCACTACACCGGCATGCTGGCCCTCGAGATCCACAGCTCGCCCGACGACAAGCTCGGGCACGTCAGCGGCGCCGACCCGGTCTACCTGGCGATGCCGATCTTCGCGATCTCCGCAGGCATGCTGATCGTGATCGGCTTCGGCACCATGTTCGCGGGCATCAACGACGACCTCGAAGACCCCTGGACCCCGGAGCAACGGGCCGGCTTCGACGCCGGTTCACCTCAGCTGATGGCGCAGGGGCCCGGCATGGGGCGGCCGGCCCTCACCAGCCAGCCGCACGACCTGCTCCAGCAGCCCCGGCAGTCGCTCCAGCGGCTTCCCACGCGCCAGCCGGCCGCCTCCGGCAGCCCACAGGCGGGTCAGCCCGCCGGCGAAGGCATCGGCAACATGTTCGCCCAGCGCCCCCAGCGGCCGACCCAGCTGCGACCGCAGAGCGGGCGCTGGACGCCTCGGCCCTACGCTCAGCAGGCCTCCGAGAGCCGCTCGGAGCCACAGCCGGACCTGTTCAACCGCCAAGGCGGCCAGCCCGGCGACGAAGCCGGCAACGAGCCGCAGCCGCGGCCGCAGCGCCCTCCGGGCTGGCTGCCGCCGCGCAACAACAACCTGTAGACACGCGTCGGGGGTAGGGGCCGACCGCCCCTACCCCCGACGAGTTCGTTCTCGGCTCACTCCCAGAAGACACGCTCGACCACGCCATGGGCGAGACGGGTCATCCGCAGGTAGTCGTTGACCAGCTCGTCGGTGGCGCCGGCCGGGTATCCGAGGATGGCCGCCACGGCGTGCTGCTCGACCGGCCCCGCAGGCAGGGAGTCCGCCGGGCGCCCGCGCGCGAGGGTGACGGCGTTGCGCACCCGGCTCACCATCCGCCACGCCCCGATGAGGGTCTCGGCGTCGTCCGCCTCGATCAACGAGGCGTCGCGGGCAGCCTGCAGTGCCTCCACGGTGCGTGGTGTACGCAGCCCCGGCACGGCGTAGGCGTGCCGCATCTGCAACAGCTGGGCAGTCCACTCGATGTCGGCGAGACCGCCACGGCCGAGCTTGAGGTGGGTGTTGGGGTCGGCGCCGCGCGGTAGCCGCTCATGGTCCACCCGGCCCTTGATGCGACGCACCTCGATGATGTCGTCCTCGCTCAGCCCGCCCTCGGGATAGCGCAGCGGGTCGATCATCTCGATGAACGCCTCACGCACCTTCGGATCGCCGACGACCGCATCCGCTCGCAGCAGTGCCTGCGACTCCCAGATACCCGACCACTTGGCGTAGTAGGCGGCGTACGCAGGCAGGGTCCGCACCAGCGCGCCCTGCCGCCCCTCGGGGCGCAGGTCCGCGTCGATCTCCAGAGGCGGGTCGGCACCCGGAAGGGCGAGCAGCCGGCGCAGGTCGGCGATGACCTTGAGCGCGAACTGGGTCGCCTCTCCAGGATCCGCGCCCTCGACCGGCTGATGGACGAAGAGTACGTCGGCGTCGGAGGCGTAGGAGAGCTCGAACCCGCCGTAGCGGCCCATCGCGACGATGGCGATCCGGGTGGGCGGCCCGTCGATCCCGCGCCGGGCGACCTCGTCGGCCACGACCGTGCGCAACGATGCCTCGAGGGTCGCGTCGGTCAGCCTGGACAGGGCGGCGCCGATGGTGTCGATCCCGGCTTCGCCGAGGAGTTCGGCGGCCGAGATCCGGAAGAGCTCGCGCCGGCGGATGGCCCGGATGTGGCGTACGGCCTCCTCCGCGGAGGTCGTGGTGCGTCGACGGGCCGCGCGGGCGACCATCTCGTCGGTCAGCGCCTCCGCCGACAGCGGCGCCAGGTCGTGGCCCAGCAGTCGCAGCGCCTCCGGCTCCCGTTCGAGCAGCGCGGTGGTGTAGCGAGAGGTGGACAGGATGGTGGCGAAGTGTTGCGCCACCGAGCCCTCGTCGCGCAGGGAGCGCAGATACCAGGGCGTGACCCCGAGCGCGTCGGAGATGCGGCGGAACCCGAAGAGCCCGGCGTCGGGATCGGAGCCCTCGGAGAGCCATTGCAGCATCACCGGAAGCAGCGCGCGCTGCAGCGCGGCCCGGCGGGAGACGCCCGTCGTGAGTGCTTCCAGGTGTCGCAGCGCCGCCTTGGGATCGGCGTAGCCCAGCGCGGTCAGCCGCTCCTCGGCAGCCTTCGTCGACAGGTGGACCTGCCCCGACGGGATCCGGGCGACCGCGTCGAGGAGCGGGCGGTAGAAGAGCTTCTCGTGGAGGCGGCGTACCTCGATCCGTTGGTGGCCCCACTCCTTCTTCAGCCGCACCACCGGATCGCGCAGGTAGCCCAGCGAGCGCGCGAGCCAGCGAAGCGACGCCTCGTCGTCGGGGACGACATGGGTGCGCCGGAGCCGGCGGAGCTGGAGCCGGTGCTCCATCCGCCGCAGGAACGCGTAGGCCTCGTGCATGGCCTCGCCGTCCTCGCGGCCGACGTAGCCGGCGCGGGTCAGCGCCGCGAGCGCGGAGAGCGTGGTCGGCTCGCGGATCCCGGTGTCGGCGCGGCCGTGGACCAGCTGCAGCAGCTGGACGGCGAACTCCACGTCCCGCAGCCCGCCGGCACCGAGCTTGAGCTCACGGTCGGCCTCCTTGGACGGGATGTGAGCGACGACCCGGCGGCGCATCGCCTGGGTGTCGGCCACGAAGCCGTCGCGATCGGCGGCCTTCCAGACGAACGGGTTGACCGCGTCGACGTACGCCTGGCCCAGCTCGAGATCGCCCGCGGCCGGGCGGGCCTTGAGCAGCGCCTGGAACTCCCAGGTGCTCGCCCAGCGCTCGTAGTAGCCGACGTGGCCGGTGATCGTGCGCGAGAGGACCCCGGCCTTGCCCTCCGGGCGCAGTGCCGCGTCGACGGGCCAGATCGTGCCCTCGCCGGTGTGGGCCGAGCAGACGTGGATCAGGTTGCTGGCGAGCTGGGTGGCGACCCGCAGCGAGACGTCTTCGCCGACTCCGTCGGCCGCCTCGTGGACGAAGATCACGTCGACGTCGGAGACGTAGTTGAGCTCGTGGCCCCCGCACTTTCCCATCGCGATGACGGCCAGCCGGACAGCCTGGGCATCCTCCTCCCCCAGCCGCGCACGGGCGACCGCCAACGCGGCATCGAGGGTGGCGCAGGCCAGGTCGGAGAGCTCGGCGGCGACGTCGTCGACCGGGAGCTGGTGGGCCAGGTCGCGGGCAGCGAGCCGGAGCAGCCAGCGGCGGTACTCGACCCGCAGCGCGTCGACCGCCTCCGCGTCCGGGACCGTGGCCACCGGGGACTCGTCCACCGACTTCGCACCGACCGCCTCGAGCAGCGACGCCCGGAAGACGTACGCCGCGGGCCTGGTCGTGCCCAGGGTCGGGTCCGCGAGCTCGCGCCAGTGACCGGGGTGACGAGCCAGGTGATCGGCCAGCGCCGGCGAAGCGCCGAGCACCGAGACCAACCGCATCGCGGTCCCCTCGTCGGCGGCGAGCTCCTCGACGAAGCCGTTTCCCTGGGACCCGGCCAGCGTGACCAGACCGGCCAGCGCAGCGTCGGGGTCGGCGGCGCGGCTCAGGATCGCCAACAGCTCGTGGGCGCCGGGGCCGAGACCGGCCAGATCCGCCAAGGCCGCATCCGGGTCGTAGAAGCCGAGCCGGAGCAGCTCGCCCTTGCCTGGCAACGTCATGGACCCGATTCTGTCACTCGACGTTCTCACACAGCAGGCACGGTGCGGCGCGTCTCACGCACTCCAGGGCCGAGGAGCCGGGATGACGCCGCCACGGGTGCCGCCCGGGGCGACGGCGGCGGCGCGCTCGCGGACCAGGCGGGCGAAGCCGAAGGCCAACGGCTGCCAGGTCTTGATGAGCTCGTTCTCGGCGAAGGTGGCCGTCGTGACCACGTCGTCGACGCTGCGTCCGATCTGCTCGAGCTCGTCGGTGGACTCATCCGCCCACACGGCCACCCCGGCGGCGTCGACCTCGGGGTGGAACTGCACACCCCACACGGTCGGCGCGAGCCGGGCTGCCTGGACCTGGCCGTCGATCGAGCTGGCCAGCTTGACGGCGCCCTCGGGAAGCTCGCCGACGATGTCGCGGTGCCAGTGCATGGCGCGGTCGTCGCCCGCCAGCAGCCGCATCAGCGGGTCGAAGAGCACCTCGGGCTCCCAGGTCACCTGGCGAACGCCGACGGTGAGCCCGAACGGGCTGCGTTCCACCGATCCGCCGAGAGCCATCGCGGCCAGCTGGTGACCCAGGCAGATCCCGAGCGTCGGGATGCCCGCCTCGGCCGCCTGAGCGATCCGCTCGCGGGTGACCTGCAGCCAAGGGTGCTCGTCGTCGGAGTCGGCGTCCATCGAGCCGCCCATCACGAGCAGCCCGGAGTAGGAGGCGTCGAGCGACGAGAGCTGCGGAATCGGTTCGGCGTACGCCTTGCAGACGTCGACGCACATGCCCGCCTCGGCCAGCCAATGACCGAACAAAGTCGGCGGAACTGTCTCCTCGTGCTGGATCACAAGCACCCTGGGAAGACTCAACGACATCACTCCCACTCTCCCGTTCGATCCAGTGTGGCAGCACAGGATCGGAAGTGTGGAATCGCCCCCTAAAGAGGTTGCAGACGCAACTTCTTGCGACCGGATCCGTGGGGAGCCGTGGATCTGGGCTCAGATGACCGGAAGCATCCTGGAGCGCTCGAAGTCGGTCACCTGCTCGCGGTAGGCGGCCCACTCGGCGCGCTTGTTGCGCAGGAAGAAGTCGAAGACGTGCTCGCCGAGCGTCTCGGCGAGCAGCTCGGAGTCCTCGGCCATGCCGATCGCCTCGTCGAGGTTCTCCGGCAGCGGGTCGATGCCGAGGCTCTTGCGCTCACGCTCGGTCAGCGCCCATACGTCGTCCTCCGCCTCGCGAGGCAGCTCGTAGCCCTCCTCGATGCCCTTCATGCCCGCCGCCAGGATCACGGCGAAGGCCAGGTAGGGGTTGCAGGCGGCGTCCAGGGTCCTGACCTCGATCCGGGTCGACTGGCCCTTGAGCGGCTTGTACATCGGGACCCGGACCAGCGCGGATCGGTTGTTGTGTCCCCAGGCGACGTGAGCCGGCGCCTCGCCCCCGCCGATCAGACGCTTGTAGGAGTTGACCCACTGGTTGGTGACCGCGGTGATCTCCGGGGCGTGCCGCAGCACGCCGCCGATGAAGCTGCGGCCGGTCTTGGAGAGCTGATATTCGGCACCCGGCTCGTAGAAGGCGTTGGCGTCGCCCTCGAACAGGCTCACATGGGTGTGCATGCCCGAGCCCGGGTGCTCGGTGAACGGCTTGGGCATGAAGCTCGCCCAGATGCCCTGGCTCAGCGCGACCTCACGGACGACGGTGCGGAAGGTCATGATGTTGTCGGCGGTGCTGAGCGCGTCGGCGTAACGCAGGTCGATCTCGTTCTGGCCCGGGCCACCCTCGTGGTGGCTGTACTCCACCGAGATCCCCATCGCCTCCAGCATAGTGATCGCCTCACGCCGGAAGTCGGCGCCCATCGACTGGGCGGTGTGGTCGAAGTATCCGCTGGAGTCGACCGGCACCGGCTCGGCGCCGCCGACCGGCTTGTCCTTGAAGAGGTAGAACTCGATCTCGGGGTGCGTGTAGAAGGTGAAGCCCTTCTCCGCGGCGTTCGACAGGGTGCGCTTGAGCACATAGCGCGGGTCCGCGTAGGACGGCGACCCGTCGGGCATCACGATGTCGCAGAACATCCGGCCGGTGGACGGGCCGTCCGTACGCCACGGCAGGATCTGGAACGTGCTCGGATCCGGCAGCGCCAGCATGTCGGCCTCGGTCACCCGGGCGAACCCCTCGATCGCGCTGCCGTCGAAGCCGATGCCCTCGGCGAAGGCGCTCTCGAGCTCGGCCGGAGCCACCGCGACCGACTTCAGATAGCCGAGCACGTCGGTGAACCAAAGTCGCACGAAACGTACGTCCCGCTCTTCGAGTGCCCGGAGCACGAAGTCCTGTTGCTTGCCCATGCGTGAACACTAACGCTCCGGCCTGACAGCCAGGATCACCACGCCTGCTCAGTCCGGGCTCAGCGTCCGGGGCCCCTGAAGACGGAGATCACCAGGGCCACTCCGAACCCGCCAGGGCCGCGCCGATGACCGACCAGGCGGTGCTCGTGCCGCCTTCACCGAGATAGCCCATACCGGTCAGGGCCAGCGCCCCGCCGGCCAGGAGGAGCACAGCGGCCACCACGAGGCTCAGAGCCTTACCCACAGTCATGACAACGAAATCTAGGTGATGACCAGAGCGAGGGTCACCAGCGCGGTCATCCAGGAGACGAAGCTGCCTACCAGGAAGTACTCGGTCACGTCGTTGATGCTCGGGCCCTTGCTCTCGTCGCGGAACGACTGCAGCTCGGGCCAGCGGATCAGGCTCTTCGCCGCTACCACCAGGCCCGCCGCGGCGAGACTGCCGGTGAGACCGAGTCCGAAGATCGTCAACCGCTCGAGCGGCCCCAGGATCCGGCCGCCCTTGAGATTGTTGCCGGCGACGCCGTCGAGCGGGTTGGCGACCTTGGTGACGTCGAGGACCAGCTGCACCACGACGTTGCCCGTCGAGATCTGGACCAGCAGGCCACCGAAGGCGAGCAGCACCGCCTCGGGACGCGCCGCCTCGACCCAGACCCAGGGCGCCTGCTCGGCCCAGGCGGCGACCGGGCCGGCGACCTCCCCGGCCACCGGAGCCAGCAGGATCCCGAGGAAGACCGCCGCGCCCAGCAGCGCCAACGGGATCCCGGGGCGAGGGTTCTTGTCGACGCCTTGCGTCGGGTGGGCCAGGAAGCCCCACAGCACGGCGATCCCCGCGATCACGATCACCGCGGCCAGGTCGCCCCCGAAGAGAGCCGAGAGCAGCCCGAAGGTGATCACCGCCACCGCCCCGATCGCCTCGGGGACCCAGCGGATCCGCTTGAGCGGGTCGAGGAGGGAGTGGGCGAAGTCGACCGTGCCGACCCCGATCAGCAGCAGCGCGATCCAACTCATGCCGCCACCTCCGCGCTTCGCGCGGTGACTCCCTCGCTCGGCGCGAGCGGACGAGCAAGCTCGCCGCTCGACCTCGCTCCGGTCGCTGCCGTAGCGCAAGCGCCAGGATGCGGACGCGGCGGCATGATGACCTGATTGCTCGCTCGCTTGCGCTCGCTCATCGCACATCTCCCATGAGCTCGTCAGCACGCACGATCACGGCGATCCCGTCGCGACGGATGCGCTGGGAGACCGCGGAGGGGGTGATGTCGAGCTCGGCGGCGATGGCCTTCTGAGACATGGCGGAGAGCATGCCAGAAAGCACCGACACCGAGGAGAGGTCCAGTCGGGAGAAGAGCTCGTCGCGCGAGAGCAGCGCGGCGTTGATGGCAGCCGGATCCGGCCCGCCCGCCCCCTCCGCAGGCTGATACCAGGTTCGTACGCTGCGAGAGGCTGCCTTGCTCGCGGCGTCCTCCGCCGTCTCGATCGCAGCCCGCGCCACCCACCAGCCCTCCCCGTCCTCGACGCGGGGATCGTCGCGGAGCACGCTCGTCTCGCCCCAGCCGATGCCGTGGCGGATGTCCACGAGCGGGGCGAGCGCGATCCGCAGTCGGAACGCCGCCTGGATCGCGGCTCCCACCGTCTCGAACGCGCCCTGGAACTCGTCGCCCACCGTGATCCGCAGCGGCGTGACCGGCTGCCACTCCCGGTTGATCACCTCGATGTGGTCGGCGAACGCCTCGTGGACCCGCGCACGGTCGGACGTGGTGCGCGAGGCCACGAGGTCACCGATGACGGTAGCTACGGCAGACATATGAAGAGAATACCTTTATTCTCAATAGATGAAGACATTTGCTTCATTTCGCGGAAATGAAGGGCAAGCCCTACTCGACGTCAAGGAGCGGTCATCACGGCCGCCCCCGGGCCCACGAGCTCGCCCGGCTCCACCGGACGACCAGACCACGCTCTTGGACGACATGTTCAGGACGCTACTCAACCGGAACCCGGGCCTCGATCTCGGCGAGCCAGGCCGCCGGCGAGGCGTCGGAGGGCATCCGCCAGTCGCCGCGGGGCGACATGGTGCCGCCGTTGGAGACCTTGGGGCCGTTGGGGAGCGCCGAGCGCTTGAACTGGTTGGCGAAGAAGCGCTTCACGAAGACCTCGAGCCAGGTCCGGATCTCCTTCATCTCGTACGCCGTCCGCTTCTCCTCCGGGAACCCCGGCGGCCACTCACCGGCCTCGATGTCGTGCCAGGCGTTCCAGGCCAGGTAGGCGATCTTCGAGGGGGTGAAGCCGTTGCGGACGGTGTGGAAGAGGGTGAAGTCCTGCAGGGCGTACGGGCCGATCCTCTGCTCGGTCGACTGCAGCTCCTCCCCCGGCACGAGCTCGGGCGAGATCTCCTGGTCGAGGATCTCCTGGAGGACCTGGTCGGCGGCGCCGCCGAACTGCTCGGTCGCCAGCTGCCCAGAGTCCAGCACCCAGCGGATCAGGTGCTGGATCAGGGTCTTCGGCACGCCGGCGTTGACGTTGTAGTGCGACATCTGGTCGCCGACCCCGTACGTCGCCCAGCCGAGCGCGAGTTCGGAGAGGTCGCCGGTGCCGAGCACGATGCCGCCGCGCTGGTTGGCGATGCGGAAGAGGAAGTCCGTACGCAGCCCCGCCTGGACGTTCTCGAAAGTCACGTCGTAGACCGGCTCGCCGTCGCCGGCCGGGTGGCCGATCTCCTTCAGCATCTGGGTCGCCGTCGGCCGGATGTCGAGCGTCTCGTAGGTCGTGCCGAGCGCCTCCATCAGCTTGATCGCGTTGGACTTGGTGTCGTCCGAGGTCGCGAAGCCGGGCATGGTGAACGCGAGGATGTCGCTCGCCGGACGACCGAGCCGCTCCATCGCCTTGGCGGCGACGATCAGCGCATGGGTGGAGTCGAGCCCGCCCGAGACGCCGATGACGATCTTGGTGTCCGGACCGATCGACTGGAGCCGCTTCTCGAGCCCGGAGACCTGGATGTTGTAGGCCTCGTAGCACTCCAGCGCGAGCTTGTCGGGGTCGTCGGGGACGAACGGGAACCGGTCGACCTTGCGCCGCAGCCCACCGCCGGTCAGAGGCGGGCTGAGCTCGAACTCGATCTCGGAGTGGTAGGCGCCCTCAGACCGGCGGTTGTCGTCGAAGGTGCTCTGCCGGATCCGCTCCCCGCGGATTCGCTCCAGGTCGACGTCGACCACGGTGCGTCGCGGGCCGTCCGGGAACCGCTCGGTCTCCCCCAGCAGCTCGCCGAGCTCGTACGCCATCGTCTGCCCGTCCCAGGACAGGTCGGTCGTCGACTCGCCCGGCCCGGCGGCGGTGTAGACGTACGCAGCGGCGCATCGCGCGCTCGCCGACTGCACCAGCAGGCGGCGCGCGTCGGAGCGCCCGACGGTGACCGGGCTCGCGGAGAGGTTGAGCAGCACGGTCGCCCCGGCCAAGGCGGCCTTGGCGCTCGGCGGCACCGGGACCCACATGTCCTCGCAGATCTCGACGTGGAAGACGAGATCCTTGACGTCGGTGCACCGGAAGAGCAGCTCGTTGCTGAGCGGCACCTCCTCGCCGCCGAGCATGATGGTGCCGTCGGCGCCGTGGCCGGTTCCGTACCAGCGCTTCTCGTAGAACTCGCGGTAGTTCGGGAGATGGGTCTTGGGCACCACACCCAGCACCTCGCCGCCGTGGATCACGACCGCGGTGTTGAGGACCCGGTCGCCGTGGCGCAGCGGCGCGCCGACGACGATCACCGACAACAGCTCCTCGGAGGCCACCACGATCGCGCTGATCGCGGCGCGTACGGCATCGAGGAGGGTTCGCTGCAGGACGAGGTCGTCGATCGAGTAGCCCGAGAGGCACAGCTCCGGGAAGACCGCGACCGCGACCCCCTCGTCGGAGCACTCGCGCGCCTGCGCGATCACCTCGCGTGCGTTGGCCGCCGGGTCGGCGACGGAGATCGGGATGGTGCACGCCGCGACCCGTGCGAATCCATGGGAGTAGGCGGAGTAGAAGTCCACACCCCGGAGTCTAGGCGCGACCAGCTATCTGGCCACCCGACGCCCGCCGCCGACGGCGGACCGCCTCAGGACAGCTCGCGGATGCGTACGTTCCGGTAGGACACCACGTCCGGGGTGCTGCCGTGCGCCTGGATCCCGACGTGACCGGTCAGGTCCGCTCGTCGTCGATGACGTCGTTGATGGTGCAGCCGGAGCTCAGGGTGCTGTTGGCCACGCCGCTGTCGAGATCGAGGAAGACCACGCTCGCGCGGGCGTCGGGCGCCGCACAGGTCATGGTCGTCGCGGGCGCATCGGCAGGGGTCGCGGAAGCGGCTCCGATCGGGCTGCCCAGGCACATGGCGGTGATCCCGAGGACGGCCGACCCGACGGCGAGCCGGGTCCGCGGGCGGCGTGAGGGGAGGAGGTGAGACATCGAGACTCCGAACGTCGGGACGCCGAACGGATTGTGATGGACGTCACGCCGGATGCTAGTGCCGCCGGCCACAGACTTTCAACCACACCTGAACGACTTTCGCGATCAATCCTCGAAAGTTGGTCGAGGTGGCCGCTCGTCAGCCTCCGAGGTGCTCTGAACGCAGACGGGACATGACGATGGCGTCGATGTAGCCTCCGTCGTATCGCAGCGCCTCGCGCTGGACGCCCTCGACGCTGAACCCGGCCTTCTCGTAGGTGTGCTGCGCCCGGGGGTTGAACGCGTAGACGCACAGCTCGATCCGGTTCAGCACCGTGGTGCGGAAGCAGTGGTCGACGATCAGGCGGGTGGCCTCGGTGCCGAGGCCGCGGTTGCGGCCGTCGGGTCCGATGAGGATGCGAAAGTTCGCCGAGCGGTTGCTGGTGTCGACCTCGTTGATGACCACCTCGCCGACGAGCTTCCCGGTGCCCTGGTCGACGATGGCGAGGTCGAGCCGATCCGTCTGGTCGTTGCGGGTCGCGTACCACTCCCGCAGCCGCTCGTCCGGAACCGCGCTCGCTGCCTCGGACTCCTCGGCCTCCGCGTCGCCGTTGACCGAACCGGTCAGCCTCAGCACCTCTGGGTCGGCGAGGACCCGCGCCATCGTGCCGACGTCACCGTCGGCGAACGGTCGCAGGACGACCGCGCTTCCGACGAGCGTGGGCTTCTCGGCGAACCAACCTGCATCTGTGTCACTCACGGCGCTGATCATCCACTGCCGCCACCCCCGCGCGCATCTGGGATTCCCCGCGAGGGTTGGCGGCCTCAACCGGCACCGGAACTGCCCACAACACGCCCCAGCGTCGGCGTGTCGCGGCCATTCACGACGACCTGGTGGCCGCGCCTGGCCGCCAGCAACCAGGCAGCAGCTCAGTAGCCGAGGACATCCTTACGCTTCTCCGCCCACGCCAGCGCGGAGGCGACTGCCTCGTCGAGGGTCGACTCCGCCTTCCACCCGAGGAGCTCTAGTGCTTTGTCGGCATTCGCGAAGGCGCCGACGGCGTCGCCGGGACGCGGCGGGGCCTCGGTGGTGGGGATCGGACGGCCGACGACCCGCTCGACGGCGGCGATCATCTCGCGGACGGTGACACCGTCGCCGGCACCGATGTTGATGTACGTGCTGGTCTCACCCGTCGTCTTCAGGACCGAGTCGAACCTCTCGACCGCGCGTACGTGGGCCTTGGCCAGATCCCAGGCGTGCAGATAATCGCGCACGCCCGTGCCGTCGCGGGTGGGGTGATCGATGCCCGTGATGGTGAACGAGTCGCGCTCCCCGAGCGCGGTCTGGGCGAGGATCGGGACCAGGTGGGTGGCGTCGCGTAGGTGGTAGCCGGACTCCAGGTCAGGGTCGGCGCCGATCGGGTTGAAGTAGCGCAGGATGATCGCGCGCAGGTCGCTGGCAGCGGCCATGTCCTCCAGCGCCTGCTCCATCATCCGCTTGGTTCGAGCGTACGGAGACGTCGGCTCGACCGGGTCGTCCTCGCGCACCTCCAGCTCCGGCTTGAGCGCGTAGAGCGAGGCTGTCGAGGAGAACACCAGACGCGTCTTCCCGAGCGTGGTCAGTTCGTCGAAGAGCTCGAGCGACTTGGCGACGTTGTCGCGGTAGTACTCATACGGCAGCGCGACCGACTCCGGCACCACGATCCGGGCGGCCATGTGGATCGTCGCGCCGAGGTCCGGGTGCTCTTCGACGATTCGCCTCAGCAGTGCACGGTCTGCGACGTCGCCCTCGTAGAAGATCCGCCCCTCGGCGTACCTCCGCGGGCCGACGAGCAATGAGTCCAGGATGACGGGCGTGTGGCCCGCCGTCTCCAGCGCCTTTGCAGTGACCGAGCCGAGGTAGCCGGCGCCGCCGGTGATCAGGATCTTCATGAAGCGGGAGGCTACAGCCGTACGTCAATGGCCCAGATAACCAGGAGCGCCGGCGCTGTCGTTCCGTCTAGCCTGGACGTGTGCTGATCCGACGTGAACGTCCCGAGGACGTAGCCGATATCCGTGCGGTCACCGCCGCAGCCTTCACCGAGGTGGAGCACTCGGCTCCATCGGTCGAGGCCGATGGGGCGCCCGGGGAGGCGACGCTGGTGGGGTGGCTGCGTGAGGACGCCGGCTGGGTCCCGGAGCTGTCGATGGTCGCCGAGATGAACGGGGAGGTGGTCGGTCACGTGGTGTGTACGCGTGGCGAGCTCGCCGGCCGGCCCGCGCTCGGCCTCGGGCCGGTGAGCGTGTCCCCGGCCACGCAGCGGTCCGGGGTCGGCTCGGCCCTGATGCACGCGGTCCTCGGCGCCGCCGACGCGCTGGGCGAGCAGGTCGTCGTGCTCCTCGGCTCCCCCGACTACTACGGCCGTTTCGGCTTCGTACCCGCCGCAGAGCTCGGGATCGAGGCCCCCGACCCCGCGTGGGGCGACTACTTCCAGGCACGGCCGCTGGCGGCGTACGACCCGTCCGTCCGTGGGAGGTTCGCCTACGCGGCGCCCTTCGACCGGCTGTGAACGAGCCTCCGGCCGGCATCGACGACGCCGACGTGCTCGCCGTCGTTCGGGCGCATTGGGATCCGGCCGTCGACCGTGCCGAGCATCTGCCGGTGGGCTTCGGAGCATGGCACTGGCGCGCGAGCGCAGGCGGCGAGCCGCGGCTGTTCGTGACCTACGACCTGCCGATGCCGGGGCGCCACAGCGCGGAGACGCTGGCGAGCACTTACACCGGCGCCGCCGCGCTCCACGAGGCCGGGCTGGAGTTCGTGGTCCCTCCGCTACCGACGTCGAGCGGGCTCTTCACCGTCCCGATCGGTGACGGGCTGCTGTCGGCCACCCCGTGGGTGACCGGCGAGCGACCGGCGGTCGCCGACGGCGTACGACCCCTTCTTCAGCGGCTGCACGCGACCGATCCGCCTGCCGGGATCCGGCGCTGGCGGCCGCTGGTCGGGCCGACGTTCAGCGAGGAGCTGGCCGAACGGATCTCCGTCCGGTGGGATCAGGGGCCTTTCGGCGAGCGGGCACGGGTTGCGATCCGGGAAGCGCTGCCGGCGATCACCGCCTGGACGGCGACCTACCACAGGCTCGCCGACGCCGAGGACCCGACGACCTGGGTGACCACCCACGGCGAGCCCCACGAACGCAACCAGCTCCTCCCCGAGACCGGCATCGTCCTCGTCGACTGGGAGTCGCTGATGCTGGCTCCGGCCGATCGTGACCTCCGCGCGCCCGGCGGCCTCTTCGACCTGGAGTGGCGCCTGGACGAGATCGACCAGTACGCCACCCGGTTCGCGGGACCTCACGGCGACCCCGAGGACGATCGAGAGGCGATCGCGGGTCTCGAGGCCGAGCTCACCCGAGAGTGATCACCGCCACAGCGCGTACGGGTTCAACTGGACCTACGCTGGGAGTAGTCCGTGGACTCCATCAGGGAGCTGCGAGATGACACCAGAAAGGCTCGATGATGAGCACGAACTCCGCTGAGGAGACCGCACCGTACGGTTCCGGCGTCGCAGGCAATGCACCCGCGAAGCCTGTGAAGAAGGTGCGCACGCATCATCTTCGCGAGATGAAGCAGCGTGGCGACAAGATCACGATGCTGACCTCCTACGACATGTACTCCGCCCAGATCTTCGACGAGGCCGGGGTCGACCTGCTGCTCGTCGGCGACTCGGCCTCCAACAACGTCCTCGGCAACGAGACGTCGCTTCCGGTGACCGTGGACGAGCTGCTCCCCCTGACCCGTGCGGTCTCGCGCAGCGTGAAGCGGGCGATGGTCGTCGGCGACCTGCCCTTCGGCTCCTACCAGGCATCGCCGGAGCAGGGCTACCTGACCGCGGTGCGGTTCATGAAGGAGGCCGGCGCGCACTGCGTGAAGCTCGAGGGCGGCGCCGAGATGGCCCCGGTGATCAAGAAGCTGGTCGAGGGCGGCATCCCGGTGATCGCCCACATCGGCTTCACCCCGCAGTCCGAGCACGTGCTCGGCGGTTACCGCGTCCAGGGCCGCGGCGACACCTCCGACCGGATCATCGACGACGCCAAGGCCGTCCAGGAGGCCGGCGCGTTCGCGGTCGTCATGGAGATGGTCCCTGGCGACGTCGCCGCGCAGATCACCAAGGAGCTCGACATCCCCACGATCGGGATCGGCGCCGGCCCCGACTGCGACGGTCAGGTGCTGGTCTGGCAGGACGCCTTCGGGATGCGCAGCGGCAAGATGGCGCGGTTCGTGAAGCAGTACGCCGACGTGAAGTCGGTCCTCTCCGAGGGCGCCGAGGCCTACATCTCCGACGTCAAGGGCTCCACCTTCCCCGCCCCCGAGCACACCTTCTGATCTGCTCCGACAAAGTGGTCAATCTGGGCCGTCCGCCGGCTCAGCGTCGGGCCCAGATTGACCACTTCTCGGATCCTGCTCCCATCGGGAGCCGCGCCACAGGGCGTACCAGGCGTCCAGGCGCATCGGGTCGTAGGGACGTCCGAGCGCCTCGTCGGCCTCTCGCAGGATCATCGCGGCGCGGAAGCGGACGTCCGGCGCGACGTAGCCGTGTCGGACGTAGCCCGCCCCGGCGAGACGGGAGTCGCGGCGGCGGTCGCGCGCGTACTGGCCACGATCCCGGTGGACTGCCCCGTCGTACTCCTGAAGGGTTCTGGTCCCGGTGATCAGCAGATCTGCTCGTGCCACGAACCGTCCGGTGCTGTCGAGCAGCTCGGCCTGAGGCTCCACCGGCACCTCGCACGCCACATGGAGCATGCGCAGCAGCGACTCCCACGGTGACTCCGACCTGCTGTCAGCCAGAGCCAGCGCCGCGCGCAGCCGCGGCCCGCCGCGGCGGCCACGCGCCACCTCCTCCAACTCCTCGCGGGTGCAGCCCCTCTCGTGGAGCACGCCGTCGACGAGGACGACCAGATCCAGCACGCCCAGACGCCGGGCCGCGGCGAGGACGGTCTCGGCGACCGTCGCGATCCGTACGCCGCCGATCCCGTGGCTGTGCGGAGGCAACGGATGCCTGCTGACCTCGACCTGCGGCCTGCGCACCCGCACCCCGAGCGGGACGGAGATCTCGACCGGATGGTCCGGGGCCAACGGCGGCAGCCAGAGGTCGTACGCCGCTGCCGCGGTCAGCCCGGTGGAGACCGTGCCGTCGGGCAACCGCTCGGCCCAGGCCCGCATCCGGGCCCAGACCGGGTCCTCCTCACCGAGATCGCTCGCGAGCCGCACCCCGGCCCCGAGAATCGTCCAGCGGCCGCTCCGCCGTCGTGGCGCCCGTCGCGTCGTCGTCTCCCCCATGCATCCACCCTGTATCGGAGGCTGCACGCTCGCCATCCCATTTGCGGTCACCTGTGGATAACTCGCCGCATCAACTGGTCGATCTGGGCCCGATCGCAGGATTCGCTCGGGCCCAAAGTGACCAGTTTGTCCATGGACAGCTATGCGCGTCGGGCCCTGGCGGCCGCGAGCCCGACCAGGCGAGCGACCACCAGGGCGACGTAGAAGACCCCGGCGACCTGCTCGATCATCACGACCGAGCGGGCGTTGGGGAGCACCGGAACGATGTCGGAGAGGCCCACCGACGTCAGCGTCGTGAACGAGAGATAGAGCAGGTCGAACCACTGGCGGTGCTCACCGAACGAGCCCGGCCAGATCACCTGCACCGCGGCGTAGAGGTAGGCGAAGGCCCAGGCGACCACCGTGAATGCCGCGCCGGTTGCGAAGAGCTCGTCTCGGGTCACCTCGTCGTCGCGGAAGAGGTAGCGGATCATCGCGTAGGAGACGAACAGGTAGAACGGGACGTGGAAGAAGGCCGAGGCCAGCACCACCCAGCCGGTCTCGGGCGCGACCGACTCCCATACTGCGAAGATCATCGCCGGACCACCGAAGATGCAGGCGGCCCAGGAGAATGCCGGGGTGAGGCGTACCGCCGCAACCGCTGTCAGCAGGAGCAGCAGCTGCAGCACGCCCAGCCCGGCGCGCCCGCCGGTGGAGTCGTCGAGGAACGGGTAGGCGAGGACGGCCACGACCTGGCCGAGCAGCAGAACCGCGGAGGGGTGGTCACGCATCGACCTGATCACGTTGGCCATAACCGCACAGGCTATGGGCCGCGCCTGTAGTTTCTAGGCATGCGCGCCGCTGCCGCCCTGGTCCTGGTTCTCGGTCTCGGCTCGACTGCGGCGTGCGGTGGCGATCCCATGCCCGCCGCCACTCCACCACCACTGAATCCGTCGGGTTCGCCGAGCGCATCCGCCGGCGCCTCCTCGTCCGCTCCCCCAGCAGTGATGCCGACCTCCGACCAGGTCCCGCAGCTCGATGTTCAGGTCGTCAACGACGAGCTCGAACACCCCTGGGACGTCGCCGACATCGGCGCCGGACGGTTCCTGGTCACCGAGCGCGACCGGGCGGTCCTCTCGCTGATCGAGGACGGAGTGCGGCGCGAGATCCCGCTCGAGGACAGCGACATCTGGGTCTCCGGCGAGACCGGACTGATGGGCCTCGAGATCGACCCCGACTTCGAGGAGAACCGGCGCATCTACACCTGCCAGGGGTGGAACGACGGCAAGGACGTACGCGTCATCTCCTGGACCCTCGACGCCGAGCTGACTCGGGCAACCCAGGAGCAGACACTCATCGACGGCTTCCCCACCTCGTCCGGGAGACATGGTGGCTGCCGGCTTCTGATCAGCGCCGACGGGGCGCTCTGGGTCGGCACCGGCGACGCGGCGGACGAGAAGAACCCGCGCAGCCTCGACTCGCTGGGTGGGAAGACGCTCCGGCTCGACCCGGAGACCGGCGAGCCGTGGCCGGGCAACCCGTGGGCGGGCGACGAGGGCCCGCGGCGCTACGTCACCTCGTTCGGCCACCGCAACGTGCAGGGCCTGGCAGAGCGAGCAGACGGCACGATCTGGTCGATGGAGCACGGCCCGGACCGCGACGACGAGGTCAACGAGATCGCCCTCGGCGGCGACTACGGCTGGAACCCCGGCGCCGGCTACGACGAGTCGGTGCCGATGACCGACCAGGACCTGCCCGGCGAGCAGGTCGAGGCGGCCTGGGAATCCGGCAACCCGACCATCGCCACCGGCGGCGGCACCTTCATCCCGGTCCAGGACCGGTGGGGTGCCTTCGGCGGGGCGCTCGCGGTCGCCGTGCTCAAGGACCAAGAGCTGCGGATCCTCGCCTTCGACGAGTCCGGAAAGCTCACCGACGACCGGTCGCCCGAGGTCATGAAGGACCACGGGCGACTGCGTACGGTCTCGTTGACGGCCGAGGGAGACCTCCTCGTCACCACCGACAACGGCGGCGGCGAGGACGCCCTGCTCCGCGTCACACCGCGCTGAGGATCAGCTCGGTCGGCTCACTCGGACTCGGTGCCGGCGTCGCCCTCCCAGGCCTTGTCTTCCTTGTCCCAGCGCTCGTTGTTCTCCTGCACCTTGTCGAGCGCCATGGAGGCCTCGGCGTGGGAGGCGTAGGGGCCGAGACGGTCCTTGGCCTTGCAGCCGGCGTACGGCTCGACGGTCTTGTGCTTGAGGCAGTAGTAGTACTCGCCTGCGTGCTCGTCGCTCATGCCGCCAACTTACCGTTCTCGGAGATGCTCGGGTGGGCAACTCCGTCGAGGTGACGGATGTGAGCGATCAGAGCGTGCTCTCCGCGGAGAGCGCGTTGATCACCTTCGCCATGGCCACGTCGCGGCTGGTGACGCCGCCGGCGTCGTGGCTGGTGAGCCGGATCTCGACGTAGGGGTAGCGCAGGTCGATGTCGGGATGGTGGTTGGCCTCCTCGGCCTTCGCCCCGATCGCGTTGACCAGCGCGAGACCGGTGACGAAGTCGCCGGTCTCCACGCGGGCGACGATGCTGTCGGCCTCGCCGCTCGTCTCGTACGTCCAGCCTTCGAGCTGCTCCTGGGCGACCTGCTCGGCGGTGAGGGTCGTGGTGTCAGGTTCCATGCCCCCACCCTGCCACCGCCGAGGTCGCCGCGTCATCCGGGCCACTCCTGAGGTCACTCCTGGCGCTGCGCGAGCCGGTTGCGTACGCGGTAGACGGCTGCGTGATGGTCGTAGTCGTCGCTCATCACGGCGGCCAGGCGCAGCGGCCCGAGCGCGTCCTCGAGACGGTCCTGGCGCTCGAGGACGCGACCCAGCGAGTGCTGGCTCCAGGCGTCGCTCGGGTCGCGCTCGACGAGCCAGCGAAGCTCGGCCTCGGCCTTGGCGAGCTGCGCCCGGAGCATGTAGGCCCACGCTCGCATGCTCCGCAGCCCGATGTTGTCCGGGTCGTCTGCCAGCGCCGGCTCCAGAACCTCGAGCGCCTCCACCGGGAAGCGTCGCGAGAGCAGGTCGTGGGCCGTCCGGTAGGCGGCCTCGTGCGCGGCCTGACCGGGGAAGACAACTGCAGGGGCTACGTACTCGAACTCTTCGTTCTCTGTCATCACACCCTCCGAACGTGATACCCCTGCATGGTATTCCATCCGTGCCGACAACGGGAGCACGCAGATCTCCCCCGGCTCCAGATGCGCCTATCGAGCCCGCCGCGCACTAGACTTTTGATCGCGGACGGGCTGGCCGGGCGATCGCGTCGTCTCCACTGTTCACTCAGTGAAGACATCGAGGAAAGTCCGGGCTCCACAGGACAGGGTGGTGGCTAACGGCCACCCGGGGTGACCCGCGGGACAGTGCCACAGAGAACAGACCGCCGCTACCCTCCAGGTAGCGGTAAGGGTGAAACGGTGGGGTAAGAGCCCACCAGTCCTCGTGGTGACACGAGGAGCTAGGTAAACCCCACCCGGAGCAAGACCAGACAGCGTACGACGGTGTTAGTTCACCGAGAGGGCGGTCCGCCCGAGTGCGCGGGTAGGTTGCTAGAGGCCATCGGCAACGATGGTCCGAGATGGATGGTCGCCGACTACAGAACCCGGCTTACAGGCCAGCCCGTTCGCACTCACCGGCTTGACCAGGCGCTTTACTTTTCGAGGTGCTCTACTGTCCGGTTACTGTCCGGTCTAGAGGTAAAGCAGGGTTTGAACCGGGCACCGATTTGAGCACCGGCCCGGCGCCGAGTGCCGCCTGAAGGACAGACCTGACGGTCTCGTCCTCGTCGCCGATCAGGTGCCCGTAGGTGTCCCAGGTCTCGGCGGCGTTCTTGTGCCCGAGGAGGGCTTGGAGCGCCTTGATCGAGCTGCCGGCGCGGATGTGCATCGAGGCGAAGTAGTGCCGCAGGTCGTGCGGCGTCGCGTCGGTCTTGACCTTCTTGGCCGCCATGTTCCAGGCCATCCACAGGGTGCTCTTGCCGATCGGGTTGCCCGACGAGTTGGTGAAGATCAGACCGCTCTTGCAGAACGAGTGGGATCTCCGCGACCGAACCGACCGGACCCGGGCGTACGAAATCCTGATCCGCCGGTGCCTTCCGCAGCAGATGATCCGCTGGCTCGACGGCGCCCTCCTCATCGACATTTGGGACGATCTCAACCTGCCGGCACCCATTCGCTCCGCTTGGAGGCCGGCCATCAAGGACGCGACCCAACCGCACTCGATGAGATCAACGCGAGCACCTTCCTGCGCCCGCGCGATCCGTTCAGCACCGCGAACGTGCGCATCCGCGGCTACTGTTCGTTGCCGAAGGAACCTCCACCACCGTCGCATCTGACCCATCCACGCGATCCCGTCAACGGTCGACCTTGGGGATAGGTGGGTTGTTCGGTATAGATGAACACGGCCTTCGCGCCAAGGTGCTTGAAAAGTATCTTTCTGAGGGATACTTTTCAAGTATGAAGGCCAGTCAAGCGGCGCTGGTAGTGGCTGAGGTGACGTCTTCCCAATGGGGGATGATCACCGCAGCCCAGGCCAGGATGCACGGAGTGACCCGACTCGACCTGTCCCGGCTCGCGTCTGCCGGCCATCTCGTACGTCTCGCGCATGGCGTCTACAGGCACGCAGGCGTTCCGAGCGACGACTTCGAGGATCTCCGTGCCGCCTGGCTGAGCACCGCCCCGGGACGGCTCGCTGCCGAGCGTCTCAGCGATGGCCCAGCAGGGGTAGTCGTCTCCGGCCCGTCGGCTGCTCATCTCCACGCGCTGGGGGATCTGCCCGCCGACCGACACGAGTTCACGACCAGTCAACGCAAGCAGACCCAGCGGCCTGACCTGCGGTACCACCAGCGTTCCCTCTCCGATCGGGACGTCACGATCAGGGCCGGACTGCCCGTCACCACCGTCGAGCGGACCATCACCGATCTCGTCGAGGCCCGCACCGACCTCAGCCTCGTCGCTGACGTCCTGGGTGACGCCGCGAGCACGACCACGATCGACATCAACGTCCTCAGCGACCTGCTCGCGCCGCTGGCTGTCAGCAACGGCCTTCGCCGCGGTGACGGGGCGGGTCTGTGTCGACGCCTCCTCGAGAGCGCCGGCCTGGATCCCGATTCCCTCACGCAGCGGATCGCGAGATCAGCCACGTACGCCGCCCTGGCCGAGGCGGCAAGGAAGGTCGAGAACATTGGCTGATCTCAAGCCATACTCCTCAGCCAACGGCGTCGAGGCCGCGATCAAGGACGCCGCCCGCGCCGCTGCCGCGGCCGACCCGTCACTCACCATCAACGAGCGCATCCGGATGGAGTACTTCCGCCGGTTCCTCAGCAGGGTGTTCTCGGAGGGGCAGGACTCGGAGTGGATCCTCAAAGGCGGCACCGGGATGCTCGCCCGGGTCCCGTCGACCCGCTCGACCCTTGACATCGACCTCTACCGCGAAGGCTTCACGCTCGACCAGGCACTCGCCGACCTGCGGCGACTCGCCGAGGTGGACCTGGGCGACCACTTCCGGTTCGTCTACACCGGCCACCAGCAATCCATCGGCGGGGAGGAGCAGCCCTACACCGACGGCTACCGCGTCCGCTTCGAGGTCTACATCGGCGCCCAGCGGAAGTCCCAGATCAACATCGACCTCGCCATCGGCGTCGGCGTCACCGCACCAGTCACCACGACGGCGCCAGCCAGCGGCCTGAGCCTCCCTCGGCTGCCCAGCTCTCCCTACCGTCTCTACCCCGTCGTCGACCAGGTCGCCGACAAGGTCTGCGCCACCATCGCGACCTACAACGGACGTCCCTCCAGTAGGGAGAAGGACCTCGTCGACCTCGTCGTGCTCGCCACCACCCAGGAAGTGTCCGGAGCCGCGCTGCACACCGCCATCGCCCACGAGACCCGTCTGCGGCAGATGGCGCCGATCGCTCACTTCACGGTGCCGACCACCTGGGGCACCGCGTACGCCAAGATGGCCAAGTCCGTGCCGTACTGCTCCGCCTACCGGAGGGTCCAGGAGGCTCGTGACCTCGTTGCCTCCTTCATCGACCCAGTGCTCGACGGCGCTGCGGCTGGCGCCATCTGGTATCCGGGAACCCGGGCGTGGCAGCGCGGCGACATTCTCTGACCTGCGATGCCTGACTGATTTCGTAGACAGATACGCCTTGCTGTCGACGTTTCCAACCGGGCTACTACGCCTTCCGTACTCAGTCGAGCCGAGGATTCCTGACCTCCGGATGGGCAACTGGCGCGACCAAGCGTTCCAAGGGCATCCCGTCCAACGCCAGTTACGCGGTCGTCGGCGACTCCTACGCTGCAGGAAACGGCATGTATCGGGACCCGTATGCCTACGACGACTTGAAGTGCGTCCGCGCCTCTGACAGTTGGTCCTCGCATGTGGCCTCGTATTACAGCCCCTACCGCAGGATCGTTGCCTGCTCTGGGGCCGCGATCGCCGACGTCGACAACATCCAGGCAGGCCTCGCGGAGGATCATTTCTCGTCCGCAAGTCCCAACGCGGCCAAGATGATGACCGTCAGCATCGGTGGCAATGATGTGGGATTCGCCGCTTGGCTCGGGCGCTGCGTCACATCAAATTGCAATACCCCAGAGAATGAGGCGGACTTCACCTCCACAGTGAACCTGACTGAACAACGCCTCGCGGCGTTGTACTCGCGACTCGCAGACCGGTTCCCGTACACCGACGTCATCGCTATGGGGTATCCCTCGCCTGTTGGCGACTCGCCGGGAGGGTTTTGTGGCGTCGCCATCGACCAGGGGGAGGCCAACTTCATCTGGCGAGGAGTCATACACCTCAACGGCGCCATTGACCGGGCTGCTACCCAGAGTGGCGCTTGGACGGGTCTGGGCGTGCGCATCGAGAATGAGTTCCGCACTCATGGCGGTTGCGACGACAATCCTTGGATCCATGCAGTCAGCACTCCCAAGGAGAATTCCTTTCACCAGAATCCGGCCGGACACCTTCGCTACGGGATGATCATCAATGACTACCTCATCGACCGCACGAGCTAGGCCTCGCATCTTCGCCCTGCTCGCGGCGGTGCTGGTGCTCGTCAGCGGGTGCTCGTCCAACATGGAAGAGTCGACCCAGGAGGTGAACCCGACGTCGAACCATGAGGCGAAACCGACGCAGCACGAGCCAGGAGCAGCGACTTCCTTCACCAACGTGGAGCAAGACAAGCTCGCGAATGTCAACGTCAAGGCGTTGGCCGACACTGTTGCATGGGATGCGGTGACCGAGGCATCTCGTACCCCGGCTGAGCCGAGGTACGGAGAGCGCTTCGCAATTCTCGCCGCGCAGTACCTTACGGACAGCCGGAGCCACGAACTCACTGCTTCCCAAGTCGACCAACTCCTGGACGCACCGACGTCTCTCCATAGCTACCTGATTGCGGACCATGCGACGCAGGTAGATCTCGTTACGAGGCGCCACATCGACCCACATGTCAGCCCATGGATCAGGTCCGATGTCCCGGACAACGGCGCATCGGTCGTGCACACCCAGCTCAACGCGTACACCCGCGCCTCGGTCAACGGACAGCCGGCAGATGCATGGGTGCGGTTCCGGGTCGACGTGCAGCACGACGGGAGTCGGTGGTGACGGGCTTCAACAATGCGTTGGGGTCATTCGAGGTCGAACTGAGTGAGCGTCACAAGCAACTGTACTTCTATTCCGGCGAGGGTTGGCGGCGTATCCCTGCCTTGAAGTAGCACGTTCACCAGGGCGTGGTCATCCGAAGCATTCCCGGATGACCACGCCGCTGCACGCTTGAATACAGTGTCAAAGACGGCGACCAGCACGCAGATGCTCTACCGTTGCGCCGTGTCCGTGCCACCTGACCCTCCACCAGCGCCGGCCGAGAGGCGTCCCGCAGCGGAGGCTCTCACCATTGTCACCACAACTGTCGTAGTTGGGTGCCTGACCGTGTCGGCGCTGGCCACGGGCTGGGTCGTCCTCGCGGGTCTCGGCGGCGACTGGGCTCGGCTGATCGCGTTCCTCGGCCTGAGCGTCGCAGGGCTGGCATTGCTGGCGGTGGCCCCCCATGCACTGATGCTGCGTTGGGTCAAGCGTCATCGCCGATCTCCGATATCGCCATGGCCCACCCTCGCCGCTGTGGCCGCGACCGCTATTCCTTTTCCTGCGACGCTCTTGATCATCTCCAGAGAACCTTTGATGCTGTTCAACGTCCTCATTGCCACCCTTGGGGTGCTGCTGTTCGTAGAGATCATCCTGATACTCCACCTGTCAGAGCGACAAGAGTCAGGTCGAACTCAGCAGCGTCAACCATCACGATGACGAAGCCGGACGTTGACAGCTTTCGCCGCTATGGCTGCCCGGCGCCACAGTCACCGTCTACTGTCCGGTTACTGTCCGGTCGAGAGTCACTCCAGATCGCTGACAGCCGTCGATAGAAATCACGTTTCCTCAGGTGAACCGCATATTTCCATCGACAGCCACCAACAACCATCTCCGGGGGAATGGAACCCGGCTTACAGGCCAGCCCGTCCGCTCTCACCGGTCTGACCTGGTATCTCAGTTTGGAGGTGCTCTACTGTCCGGTTGCTGACCGGTCCAGAGAGGGACTGCTGCACGAACTGGTGACAGTTGGGGCTAGGCCGCCTGGGTGGCGGTTGGGGTCATGATGGTCTCGTACTCAATCGGGGTCGACCGGCCGAGGGATTGTTGACGGGGTCGGCGACCTTGCCCATCGATCCGACGAGATCGTGGCACCAGAGTGCGGCCACGAATTTCCGGGATCGGCCCCTCGTAGCTCATCCCCTCGCCGCTACCCAGGGTGTGGGCCGATCGGTACATCCGCTGGTGCATGCCGGGTCCGACAGCAGCGATGTTGGTTGCGTTGGTCATCAGGTCCGCCGCCCCGTCGGCCTGCGCCGCGACCACCTGCAGCCGCCAGCTGGCTCCGGCCGGCTTCGGCAGCGACCCGGTGATCGTGTCCACGCTCTCCCATCCACGGCTCGAGACGTCCAGACTTCCTCTGGCGCGGCGTGCACGATCGACTTCAGGGCGCGTACAGATCCGGTCGCTCCCCGGGCTCGATTGGCTCGCGGAGGCCGCTGGCCAAAGACCGGATGCCGGCCCGGGCGGCAACTGCGGCGACATAGCCGTCCCAGGCGTTCGGCCCCATCACAGTGCCGGTGGAGACCGCGTGCACCCAGTCGCTCAGTTCCGCTCGATAGGCATCCCTAAAGAAGTCCACGAAATCGCTGCGGATGATGTGCTCCTGACGCCCGGTAGTACGGGTGCTGACCGACGATCCTGGACTCAGAGTGGCCGTACCGCCCGTTCCCACGACTTCGCATGTGACGTCGTAACCGTAGGTCGCGTTGACGAAGACCTCGACCGTGGCCATTACCCCGCCTCGGGTCCACATCGTGGCGATCTGGGGATCTCTGAAACCCTCCACCAACGGCGACTCCACGCGGATCCCGGCCAGTTCGTCGTCGAGCAGCCACGGAATCGTGTCGATCTCGTGGACCATTGAGCCGCTGACCAGGGTTGCGTCATCCAGGCTGGTGCTCGAGGACGCATTGCGGTGGACCGCGTGGACCAGGCGGATGCTGCCGACCTGCCCGTCGCCTATGACTCGGCGCAGTTCCAGGAACCCCGGATCGTAGCGGCGCATGAACCCCACCTGGATCATGCACCGGCCTGATGCGACCTCAGCTCTCACCACCTCCAGCGCTGCCTCGGGCGTTACCGCCAGCGGCTTCTCGCAGAGCACCGGTTTACCGGCGGCCAGACAGGCGAGGATCAGGTCCGCGTGCGTTGCGTCAGGAGAGGCAATCACCACCGCGTCGACATCACTGGACGCCACCAGTGCCTCGGCAGAGGAAGCCAGAGCGGCACCGGCCGGTTGGGCGGCCAGCAGAGCCCGCTCATCGTTCAAGTCGTACACACGGGTCACGGTCGCGGCCGGCACACTGCTCGACAGGGTCCGGACGTGATCGGCCCCCATCGCACCGGCCCCGACCACGCCCACTCGCAGTGGTTCGCTCAGCCGGGCAACGCCGGCGCGTTCTGTCCCGCGTTCTGTTGTCGCATTCGCATCCATGGCAGCCTCGTTCATCTGGAAGTCGGGAAGCTGAAGTGAGCGGCCTGATGTTCCGCGTGGTCGACGTGCGGCCAGCGGGAAGTGATCACCTTGCCGCGGGTGTAGAAGGACACGCCCTCGGGTCCGTGGATGTGGTGCTCTCCGAAGAGCGAGTCCTTCCAGCCGCCGAAGGAGTAGTAGGCCATCGGGACCGGGACCGGCACGTTGATGCCGATCATCCCGACGTGGACCCCTCGTTGGAATCGGCGGGCGGCCTCGCCACTCGAGGTGAAGATCGTCGTTCCGTTGCCGTACGGGTTGGCGTTGATCAGGTCGATCGCGGCATCGACGTCGTCGGTACGGACCACCGAGAGGACCGGCCCGAAGATCTCTTCGCGGTAGACGTCCATCTCGGGCGTGACCCCATCGATCACCGTCGGTCCCACGAAGTAGCCCTGCTCGTAGCCGGGCACGGTGATGCCCCGCCCGTCCACGTGGATCCGGGCACCTTGGCGCTCACCGGAGTCGATCAGCCCGACGATCCGATCGCGAGCCTGGGCCGTCACGATGGGTCCCATCTGGCTCGCGGTGTCACGGCCGGAGCCGACCTTCATGGCGAGCGCCTTCGCACCGATTCGGTCGAGGAGTTCGGGAGCGACGCCGCCGAGAGTCACTGCCGCAGAGATCGCCATGCACCGCTCGCCCGCCGACCCGAACGCCGCGGCAACAAGATGGTCCGCGGCGTAGTCGAGGTCCGCGTCGGGCATCACGATCGCGTGGTTCTTGGCGCCGCCGAGCGCCTGCACGCGCTTCCCCGTCTCGGAGGCGCGGCCGTGGATGTACTTCGCGATCGGCGTCGAGCCGACGAAGGAGATCGCGGCGACGTCGGGGTGCTCGAGAAGCCCGTCGACGGCCTCCTTGTCGCCTTGCAGCACGTTGAACACGCCGTCGGGCAACCCCGCCTCTGCCCAGAGCTCGGCGAGGATGAGGGAGACCGAGGGGTCACGCTCGCTGGGCTTCAAGACGAAAGTGTTGCCACAGGCGATGGCGACGGGGAACATCCACATCGGCACCATCGCTGGGAAGTTGAACGGGGTGATCCCGGCGCACACCCCGAGTGGCTCTCGGAAGGAGTGCAGGTCGACACCGGTGGAAACCTGTGCGGAGAAGTCCCCCTTGAGCAGTTGCGGGATGCCGCAAGCGAACTCCACCACCTCGAGGCCGCGCTGCACCTCACCCCGGGCGTCAGAGAGCACCTTGCCGTGCTCGTCGGTGATCGCCTCGGCAATCCTCTCGATGTTCGCGTTGACAAGTTCACGGAACGTGAAGAGCACCTTGGTCCGTGCGCTCAGTGACGACTGCGACCAGTCGCTGAACGCCTCGCGGGCTGCTGTGACCGCCGCGTCGACGTCCTGGCGGCTGGCCAGCACGACCTCGGCCTGCTGCTCACCTGTGGCGGGGTTCCAAACCGCGCCCCGTCTTTCGCCAAACCCGGTCGTGGCCCTGCCGCCGATCCAGTGGTCGATCACCTTCATCGTTCGTCCCTCTTCTGGTTGTTTGGATCGCTCGCCCGGTTCAGGCGCGCCGATGCCAGGTAGCCGCGCTGGTCGGCCTTGGCCTTCTCGTAGGCGGCCCGTGCCGCCTGTGTGCTCTCCAGCTCGGAGGTCTCGGCCACGGGGACGTCCCACCACGACTCCGACGACGGGACCGGGGCAAGAGGATCGGTCTCGATCTCGACCACGGTGGTCCGTGCGGAGGCGCGGGACCGCGAGACGGCAGCGCGGAAATCCTGGATCGTCGTGGTCCGGATGACGTCGGCACCGAGGCTGGCGGCGTTGGCAGCAAGGTCGATCGGCAGGGTAGCGCCGTCGAGCTGGCCGGTGTCGGGGTTGCGCTGCCGGTAGCTGGTGCCGAATCGCTGGGATCCGACGGAGTCAGACAGGGCGCCGATGGAGGCGAACCCATGGTTCTGGATCAAGATGATGTTGAGCTTGATGGCCTCTGAGACGGCCGTCGCGATCTCCTGAGCCATCATCAGGTAGGAGCCGTCGCCTACGAGCACGAAGACCTCACGACTCGGGTCGGCCATCTTCGTGCCCAGGCCGCCGGCGATCTCGTAGCCCATACAGGAGTAGGCGTACTCGACGTTGTACGACTTCGGGTCGTTCGCCCGCCAGAGCAGCTGCAGATCTCCGGGCAGACTTCCTGCTGCCTGCACGATCACGTCGCTCGGGTCGAGCACGTCGTGCAGGACGCCCAGCACCTCTGTCTGCGCGGGACGCGGTGCGTGGCCGAGGTGGAAGGCCCTGTCGACCTCGCGGTTCCACGCGTCCCGGTGCCGTTGGTACGACGCAACGTACTCGTCGTCCACTCCCCATGTGGCCAGCGCCTCGGTCAGTGCGATCAGACCTTCGCGCGCGTCCGTCACCATCGAAACCGCCGAGTGCTTGGCCGAGTCGAAGGGCGCGACGTTGAGGTTCACAAAGGCCACATCGGGGCTCGCGAACTGCGTCCGCGAGGCGGTGGTGAAGTCGCTGTAGCGCGTGCCGACCCCGATGACGACGTCGGCGTCGCGGGCGAGCCGGTTTGCCACCGGGGTGCCGGTGGAGCCGACACCACCGACGGCCTGCGGGTGGTCCCAGGGCATGGCGCCCTTACCTGCGTGCGTGTCGGCGACCGGGATCCCGGTCGCCTCGGCCAGCTCTACCAGTGCGATCTCTGCCTCGGAGTAGACGGAGCCGCCGCCGGCGACGATCAGGGGACGCTTTGCTGCGCGGATCGTCGCGACGGCCCGCGTCAGGGCAGCAGGCTCGGGGACCGGGCGGCGTACGTGCCAGACCCGCCGCTCGAAGAGTTCCTCGGGCCAGTCGAAGGCCTCGGCCTGGACATCCTGGGGCAGGCACAGTGTGACGGCGCCGGTCTCGGCGGGGTCGGTGAGGACCCGCATGGCAGCGAGAAGAGCCGAGGGCAGCTGCTCGGGCCGGTAGATCCGGTCCCAGAAACGCGAAACCGGCTTCAGGGTGTCGTTGACGGAGACGTCATAGGAGCGTGGGTCCTCCAGCTCCTGCAGGACTGGGCTGGCGACCCGGGTGGCGAAGATGTCGCTGGGCAGCAACAGCACGGGTAGCCGATTCGTCGTGGCCAGCGCCGCGCCTGTGACCATGTTGGTCGAGCCCGGTCCGATCGAGGCCGTGCAGGCGAGGGTCTGCAGCCGGTTGCGAGTCTTCGCAAAGGCCGCAGACGCGTGCACCATCGCCTGCTCGTTACGGGCGAGGTAGTACGGAAGGTCGGTTTCGTCGTGGGCAGCCCCCTGCAGAAGGGCCTGGCCGATCCCCGCCACGTTGCCGTGGCCGAAGATGCCGAAGATGCCTGGGATGAGGCGCTGCTCCGCACCATCGCGTTCGGTCCACTGGTGGGCGAGGAAACGAACGATGGCCTGGCCTACCGTCAGCCGGATAGTCATGCGTCTTCTCCGACACGTCCGAAGGGCAACCTCGGGTCGATCTCTTGATCGACCCACGTGTCCCGCACCCAGCCGTGCGCCGGGTCGTCGCAAACACGCCAGGCGCGCTCTTCACCGGGCCCGGCCATCACGTTGAGGTAGTAGAGGTCGTACCCGGGTGCTGCCATCGAGGGGCCGTGCCAGCCGTGCGGGATCAGTACCGCGTCACCCGTGCCGACCTCGGCCAGTACGTCCACGTCGTTGGCCGCGCTCCCGTAGACCCGCTGGTACGCGATGCCCGGCCCGGCCGGCCCGGGCTCGACCTCGAAGTAGTAGATCTCCTCGAGCACGCTCTCGGTCTCGGTCTTCTCGTCGTGCTTGTGCGGCGGGTACGACGACCAGTTGCCCCCTGGCGTGAGCACCTCGCAGGCAATCAGCGCCTCGGCCTCGAACGCACCGGGAGTGCAGAAGTTGTTCACCTGTCGGCTCGACTGGCCGGCTCCGCGCAGCTCGACCGGGACACGATCGGCTGGCTGGTGCCGGAACGCCAGCCGGCGCTCGCAACAGGCCGACGGCAGGGCGAACCGGCCCCCGGCCTCGCTGACCACGGTGACGTCGGCGTCGCGGGGGACGTAGACGAAGTCGGTCGGACCGCTGAAGACGTCTCGCCGGCCGGCGATCGTGATGGTCTCCTCGCCGCAAGTCACCGTGCAGGAGCCAGCGAGTGGCAGCACGAGTGTCTCCGCGTCGCCGGTCGACCAAGTGCGTTGCTCGCCGGGTGCGAGTGTGAGCACGGCGAGACCGCTGAACGCCCAGCCCGCGGACTCTGGGGTGATCACGACGTCGAGTCCGTCTCGTGCGGCGCTTCCCGCCGCAAGGACGAGTCCCGTCCTGGTCTGTGTGCTCATCTCACATCATCCCGACAACGGTGTCGACGGCGGCTGCGACGTCACCGTCGGGCGGATAGAGCATGGAGCGGCCGACCACCATGCCGCGCACCTGCGGGTTTGCCAGGACCTTCTGCCAGGCGGCGAACTGGGTGTCCTGATCGACGGAGACCTCACCGCCCAACAGGAGGACCGGTAATGTCGTGGCAGCGAGAACCGCGTCCATGTCGTCGGTCACCGGCAGCTTCAGCCAGGTGTGTGCGCTGGTCCACCCGAGGCCGGCAGCCACGGTCGCCGACCGGATCACCGCCTCGACCGTCAGGTCGTTGCGCAGTTGCCCCTCGACCCAGTGCGCGATGAACGGCTCGACCATCGCCATCAGCCCCTGCCCGGCAAGCTCGCCGACCGCACGTGCACATGTTTCCAGCGTGCGCGCGGTGGCCTGATCGTCGGCGTCGATGCGCAGCAGCATCTTGCCGCCCTGTAGACCCATCCGGCTGATGGCCGCGGCGTCGTACCCGGTGAAGCGGTCATCGATCTCGAACGACGTTCCCGCGAGGCCGCCGCGGTTCATCGAGCCGATCACCACCTTCCCCTCGAGCGCGCCCATCAACAGCAGGTCCTCGACAATGTCCGGAGTGCCGAGCACGCCATCCACACCCGGCCGCGACAGCGCGATCGCCAGGCGTTCGAGCAGCAGGCGCCGGTTCGCCATCGCCAGCCCGTCCGCGCCGGCGCGCAGCGCCCCGCGAGCCGGATGATCGGCGGCGACCAGCATCAGGCGCCCGGTGACGCCGGTGAGACCCTGAGGCGTCGAGCGGATCGCTGCGAGTTCGGTGACACGCTGCGGCTCACGAGCCCTGACATCGACGAGGTCGCGGATTTCCACGGTCACAGTGCCTCGCTTAGAAATGGCTCGAGCTCGGCGCTGGTTGGCATGGCGTCAGCGCACGCGAGTCGTCCGGCCACAATCGATCCGGCGACGTTCGCAAACCGAAGCACCCGGTCGATGTCCCAGCCCGCGAGCAGCCCGTGGCACAGCGCCCCGCCGAACGCGTCGCCGGCACCGAGGCCGTTGACGACGTCAACCGGCACTGGGGGCACCACCACGGCCTCCCCGCGGCGGACGCCCAGGACTCCGGCCGGGCCCTGCTTGACCACGGCCAGTTCGACGCCGGCGTCGAGCAGCGCGGCTGCCGCCCGCTGCGGATCGCGTTCGTCGACAGCGGTCTCGCACTCGTCGAGGTTCCCGACCGCGACGTCGACGAGCTGCACGGCGGCGTGGATGTGCTCGTGTGCCTCGGCCCGCGACCGCCAGAACATCGGACGGTAGTCGAGGTCGAGGATTGTGGTGCCGTGCCCCGTGCGTGCCTTGAGCGCGGCCATCGTGGCGGAGCGTGACGGCTCCTCGCACAACCCGGTTCCGGTCACCCAGAACACATCAGCGGCCGCGATCGCGTCGAAGTCCAGCTCGTCGGCCCCGATCTGCAGATCGGGCGCGGTGGGCAGCCGGTAGAAGTAGAGCGGGAAGTCGTCGGGCGGGAAGATCTCGCAGAACGTCACCGGGGTCGGGAGGTGCTCAACTCCGGTGACGAAGCGGTCATCCACCCCGAACTCACGGAGGGCTCTGTGGATGAACCGTCCGAACGGGTCTTCGCCCGTTCTCGTGATCACCGCGGCGGAGCGGCCGAGCCGCGCTGCGGCGACGGCCACGTTGGTCGGGCTTCCGCCGAGGAACTTGGCGAAGCTGGTCACGTCCTCGAGCGGGGTGCCGATCTGTTGTGGGTACACGTCGACGCCGGCCCGCCCCATGGTCAGCACCTCGACGTGCACTGCGTTCGCGGCCCCGATCGTCATTGGGCGACCCCCAGCAGGAAGTCCAGGCTCTTGCGGACATCGCCGACCGGACCCTCATCGCTGTGCTCATCGCTGGGCGGTGCGTTGAGCATGACGTCCTGCTCCAGGACGTACCAGCCCTGGTAACCGGCCGCCTCGAGCGTGCGCACCATCGCCGCGATGTCCACGTCGCCTTCGCCGAGCGGAAGGAACATCCCTGCCTGAACTGCCTCGCCGAACGTGAGGGTGCCGTCCATGACACGCGCGGCAATCGCACCGTCGACGTCCTTGAGGTGGACGTGGACCACCCGCTCCGGATGCTGGGCGGTGAGAGCGACCGGATCGGCACCGCCGACGAGCAGGTGCCCGGTGTCGACGCAGAGTCCGACGCGGGATCCGGCGAGAATGCGCTCGGTCTCCTCACCGCTCTCGACCATGGTGCCGACGTGCGGATGCACACAGGCGATGACGCCACGTGCGGCGGCGCGGTCGGTGATCCGGTCGAGGTTGGCCAGCATCACCGACCATCCGTCGTCGTCGAGCACCGGGCGCGCGTCGTACCCGTCGACGCCGGTGAATGCAGCCAACACCACGACACCCGCCCCGGAGGCGAGGCAGCCGTCGATGAAGGCATCAACCTCGGGCATGGGGTCGTGGCGCGCGTCGTGAAGGAGGACCGGCAGGAAGCCGCCGACGGCCCTCATCCCGTACGCCGACAACTGCTCGGCCTTGGCGACCGCCTCCTCCTCGAGGAAGCCGACCGGCCCGAACTCCGTCGCGGCGATGCCAAGAGAGCTCATCTCCTTGAGAACGCGGTCGGCTTCGAGCTGATGGCCCCAGTTCGGGACCTCGCACACGCCCCAGGAGATCGGGGCGCCGGCAATCCGATCGAGTGCCGTGCGGCGGTGTGTCTGGACGTTGTCAGTCATGGCTTGCCTTTCGCTGTCGGGAGGCCCTGTCGGGCTGGGCCGTGGGTCGTTGTGGTCCGTCACGCGCTCTGCTCCTCTGCGGCTACCGCCGTACGCGCCTTGGCCGCGTTGGCGACGATCAGGCTGGTCAAGGAAGGCCACAGCTCGCGGGGGAGGTCGTGGCCCATCCCCTCCACGAGCCACAGCTCACTGCCCGAGATGGCGGCGTACAGCTCGACCGAGGCGTCGTAGTCGATGAGCCGGTCTGCGGTGCCATGGATGAGCAAGGTGGGTACGCAGATCGAGGACAGCCGCGAGAGGTCGGTCGAATGGGCAAACACGGCCCGGGTCTGACGCGCGACACCGTCCGGGTCGTAGCCGCGATTCCACATCCGGCCCCCGAGCTCACGCTTCCACGCCTCGTCGAAGGAGTACGTCCGTGAGGCGCAGAGCCTTTCCTGCACGATGTGGAGCTCGATTGCCTCGTCGCGAGTCGAGGCACGCCTTTCTACACTTGGACTGTGCGGGCCGCGCGCGCCGGTGTTGATGTGGGCGGCGGAAGCTGTGGTGTACAACAGCGTCAGGCTGGCGACATCGTCCGGAAATAGCGTCACGAGGTGCTGCGCAATCATTCCACCCATGGACTGCCCGACGACGTGAACCGGCGCCGACCCCAGGTGGTCGATCAGGTCGTGGGTGTCCTCGGCGAGCTCGGACAACCCGTAGCTCTGTCCCGGGTACCTCTGGGAGAGACCGACATCGCGGTTGTCGAACCGGACGACACGGTAACCGGCGTCGCGGAAGAAGTGCGTGAATTCCTCACGCCAGCCGAGCATGTGGGCGCTGAGCCCCTCGATGAGCAGCAGTGTCGGCCCATCGTCGGGACCGGTCACCTCATAGTGGAGTACGCCGCCATCGCGCTTCGTGAGCTCAGCCACGGGTCGACTCCCGCGTCAGATCCACACGAAGTGCTTCACCGGCGTGCGCGTTCCTCAGGACGGCCAGAACCTCGCTGCGCCACTCCCGCGCCGACGCCATCACCTGGGTCAGTGCCGGTGAGATGTGCACGTGCCCGGGATACATCGAGTGGGTGACCGGCACACCGGCGTCGGCCAGACGCGCTGCGTAGTGCGCTCCGTCGTCGCGAAGCATGTCGTACTCCGCGGTCATGATGTGCGCCGGCGGTAGCTCTGAGACGTCGGGTGCATGGAGGGGCGATGCGTAAGGGTGGGCCGCATCGAGGTCGGCGAGGTAGAGCCGACGAGAGATCTCGACGTCGCGCCTGGTGAGGGCGTAGCCGTCCAGCTCGGTGTGCGAAGGGAGATCGAGCGTGAGGTCAAGGGCCGGCACCTCGAGCAGCTGCAACGCTATCCGGGGTCCTCCCTCATCGCGCACCTTCAGTGCAAGAGCGGCCGCCAGGTTGCCCCCGGCCGACTGACCACCGATCGTGACGAGGTCCTGTCGTACGCCCAGCTCATCGGCATGTTCCACGATCCAGTGCAGGACCGTGTAACAGTCCTCCAGGGCGGTGGGAAACGGGTGTTCGGGGGCCTTGCGATAGTCAGCTGCGACGACCACACACCCAGCTCCGGCGCATCTCTCCCGCGAGGCGACGTCGACGACCGCCCACCTCGGGTTCCCGGCGATCCAGCCACCGCCGTGCAGAAACAGGTGAGCGGGGTGCGGACCTGGCTCGAGCGGCTGGTACACCAGGACCTCGATCGTTCCACCCGATACCTGCACGGTGTAGGCGCGGCAGTCGCGAATCTCGGGTCCGGGTTCAACGAGTGAGCCCACCATGCTGGCGGCAACGGCTTCGTTCATCGCGCGAAGACCGGCGATGTCATCCAGTTCCTCGGGCAGCGGTTGGAGCTGGGCGAGAATGGGCTCGAGGACGGGGTCGATCGGCATTGCTGGTCTCCTTCAGAGGCTCTTCTGGGGCACGGCACCGTCGACCACCGGGTCTAAGGGCGTCTCGACGGTCGTATCGGGGGATTCCCCGCTGATGTCTCGCCACCAGTGACAGGCGACGGTGGCCCCTGCGGAGGTCTCTTCGAGTGCTGGGCGCTCGAGGTGACACAGGGACGTCGCGTGTGGGCAGCGAGTGGCAAAGGGGCAGCCCGCGACCGGGATGGGGCCGGCGGTGTCACGAGTTCGTGCCCGTTGCGAGCGGCGTTCTGCCTGTCGCACGGGATCGGGAACGGGCGCAGCCTCGAGCAGAGTCTTCGTGTACGGGTGCTTCGGGCTCGCATAGACGGCTTCGGCTGGGCCCTGCTCCATGATCTGTCCGCGGTACAGGACCATGATCCGGTGCGAGAGGTGACGGACGACGTCCAGGTCATGCGCGACGAAGAGGTAGCTGAGTGCGAACTCGTCCTGCAGCTCCCGAAGCAGGTTGAGCACCTGCGCCTGGACGGAGAGATCCAGCGCGCTGACGGGCTCGTCGCAGATCACCAGCCGGGGCTGGACAATGAGCGCACGGGCGATGGCGATGCGCTGGCGCTGGCCGCCTGAGAAGCTGGACGGGTACCGGTCCGCCGCGCTAGCAGGCAGGCCAACCCTCTCGAGCATGGTGATGACCCGGTTGCGGACTTCGTCGCTCGGGAGCTTCTCTGCGCGCAGCGACTCACCCAGCGTCTGGAAGACCGTTCGGGTCGGGTTCAGGGAGCTGTAGGGATCTTGGAAAATTACTTGCAGCTCGCGACTGAGGCCTCTGCGGCGCCGGTAGTCCGATCGCGTGATGTCCTCCCCATCGAACCGGATCTGGCCGGCGGTCGGCGACACAAGACCAAGCACGGCCCGACCGATGGTGGTCTTGCCGGAGCCTGATTCGCCGACGATGCCCAGGGTCTCCCGCTCGGCCACCTCGAAACTCACGTGATCGACGGCTCGCAGGACGGGCGAGCCGCGGCCGCGGCGGAAGTGAACCGAGAGGTCGCGGACTTCGAGGAGGTTCGGCTCGTCGTTCACGTCAGACACCTTCGATCTGGTGGGCGGAGAGGCAGCGGGCCTCGTGGGAAGCACCGATCTGGACGAGGGGAATCTGACCGATGCCGCACTGACCGGTGGCATGCGCGCATCTCAACCGGAAATGGCAGCCCTGCGGCCACGAGCCCGGGCTGGGGACCGCACCTGGGATGGTGGGCAGCACCGCAGAGCTATGCTGGTTGTGCGGATTCGAGGCGAGCAGTGCCCGGGTGTAGGGGTGGTGTGGGTCACCGAACAGCTCTTTCACGCCGGCGTGTTCGGCGACCTGGCCGGCGTACATCACCACCACTCGGTCGCACATGTCCGCAACGACACCCAGGTCGTGGGTGACCAGCATGATCGCCATGCCCCGGTCGCGCTGCAGGGTACGCAGCAGGTCGAGGATCTCGACCTGGATGGTGACGTCGAGCGCCGTCGTGGGCTCATCTGCGATCAGCAGCTTCGGTTCGCCGGCCAGGGCACGCGCGACGACGACTCGCTGGGCCATTCCTCCCGACAGCTCGTGCGGGTATCGGCGGGCCACCAGATGGGGCTCTGGCAGCTGCACCTGTTCGAGCAGTTCGACGGCGCGTCTCTTGGCCTTGGCGCGGGTCACTCCGGTGTTGATCCGGACCGCTTCGGCGAGTTGCCAGCCGATCCGGAACGCGGGATCCAGGGCGACCATCGGTTCCTGAGAGACGTACCCGATCTCGGCGCCCCGGACCTCTTGGAGCTCAGACTCCGGCAGAGCAGCCAAGTCGCTGCCGTCGAAGAAGACCTGTCCGGAGTCGATCCGTCCGCCGCCACCGAGGAGGCCGATGATCGCGAGCGCCGTGGTGGTCTTCCCGCAGCCAGACTCTCCGACGACCCCGACGGTCTCGCCGCGGGCGATGCCGAAGGTCACCCCCTCCACCGCGCGGATGGGCCCCGCCGGGGTGACAAAGGACACCGTGAGGTCACGGACCGACAGGAGGCTGCCGTTCGGACCTGCCGGAACGGCGTCGGCCGTCGGCGTGAGCGCCCGGTGGTGCTTGTCGCGATCCGGGAGGGCGGACTTGGCAGACCAGCCCTCGGTGCTGACGTCACGGACGGCATCGCCCAGAAGGCCGAAGGCCAGCACGGTCATGGCGATGGCCAGCCCAGGCGGCCAGATCAGCCACGGCTGCTGGAACAGGGTCCCGACCCCGTCGGCAACCATGCCACCCCAGCTGGGCTCCGGTGGGGTGGTGATGAGGCCAAGGAAGGCCAGTCCGGTCTGCACCAGCAATGCAGTCGCCGCCAGCAGGGACGCCTGCACGATGATCGGACCCATGACCCGCGGCAGCACGTGGCGGCTGATGATGTAGGTCCGTGACATGCCGGAAACGCGGGCAGCGGCGACGTAGAGCTGTTCTCGAACCGGCAGGGTCGCGGCTCGTACGACGCGCACGAGGCCCGGGGCCGCCAGGACGCCCAACGTCACCATTCCGGCTGTCACGCTCTGCGGGAAGACCGAGAGCACCACGATGACCAAGATGATTGCGGGCAGCGATAACACCAGATCGGCCAGCCAGATGATCGCCCGGTCGACCTTGCCGCCGACGTAGCCGGCCACCAGTCCGATCGGGATCCCGAGCGTGAGAACAACGGCCATCGCCTCGACGACACCGACCAACGTGATCCGGGTGCCCACCAAGAGTCGCTCGAGAACGTCGCGCCCCAGGCTGTCGACGCCGAGAGGATGAGCGGCGCTCGGGCCCTGCAGGCCGGCCCCGAGATCACCGGCCCTCTCGCTCGCGACATCTGGCATCAGCATCGGGGCAGCGACGGCGATCACGATGACGACCGCCAGGTAACCCAGGCACACGACCGCCAGCGGCCGGCGCATCAAGCGGCGTACGAGACCGCGGTTGGCGGTGGGAGTTGTGGAGATCTCGGCTCCGGGCACGATCACGGTCATGCTGCACTCACTCTCGGGTTCAACAGCCCGTAGGCGAGGTCGACCGACAGGTTGACGATGATGACAATGACGGTGAAGACCACCGCGACCGCTTGCACCATCGTGATGTCGTGGGCCAGGGCTGAGCTCACCACGAGGGAACCAAGGCCCGGCACGGAGAAGACGTTCTCGATGAGCACTGCGCCACCCAGCAGGCCGATGGTCTGGACGCCCAGAACGGTGACGACCGGGATCGCGGCGTTCTTGAGGGCGTGGCGATAGGTCAGTGAAGTCCGGGAGATGCCGTTCGCGGCGGCCATCCTGATGTACTCGCTGCCGAGCACGTCGAGCATGGCTTCACGGGTCTGCTTCAGCACGGCGGCAACGGAGCCGAGGGAGAGCGCGATCACCGGCAGCACCAGCGACCGTGCCCAGTCCCGGGGCGAATCGGTGAACGGCACATAGCCAAGGGCGGGGAACCACTCGAGCTTGATCGCGAAGACGACCACGAGCACGGACCCGACCCAGAAGACCGGCAATGCCCAGCTCAGGAGAGCGAGCGCGTCGACCATCTTCCCGACCACTCCCCCGCGAACCGCACTGAACACGCCAAGGCTGACGCCCACCACGACACTCACCACCAGCGACCCAGCGATGAGTGACAGGGTCACCGGCACCCGGCTCATGATCGACTCCAGCACCGGGGTGCCGTTGATGATCGAGGTCCCGAAGTCACCGGAGACCGCGTGACTCAGCCAGCGCCAGTACTGCTCATAGACCGGGAGATCGAGCCCGAGCTGCTGACGCAATGCCTCGTACTGCTCCGGCGTGCCACGGGCGCCGAGGATCTGGCGCGCCGCATCCCCCGGCGTGAGTGACAGCAACAGGAAGTTGAAGCTCGACACGACCAGCAGCAACGGCGCTGCCGTCAACAAGCGGCGAGCCAGCGACGAGGTCAGCCAGCGGCCACCGTTGCCGCGTCTGCCCAAGGCGCGCCCGCGACCGGAGCGCCTGAGCGGCGCACCCATCGCGTCAACCGACACGCTGGCCATCGGGACTAGCCCTTCCATCCGAGGTCGGCGCCGAAGACTATCCAAGAGCCCTTCTCGACTCCGGTGATGTGCTCGCTCATCCCCCACGGGATGTCGTACTCGTAGACCGGAACATTGAGCGCCTGCTCGGTGACCATGCTGTTGAGCTTCCTGAACGTCTCCGCCCCCTGGTCGCCCGACTCGCTCTGCCCCTGCGCGAACAACTCATCGATCTCCGGCGCCACGGCCCCGAAGGGGTTGAGCGAGGCGTCAGGCGCATACAGCAGCGAATACGCGATCGACGTCGGCGAGGTGTCCGGTGTCCACTGCATCGCGGAGAACTTCTTCGACAGCGCCTGCGGGATGAAGTCAGTGGTCGCCTGAGTGACTTTCACGTGAACGCCGATCTCGTCCCAGTCCTTCGCGACCGCCTGCATCGTCGGGTCGCCCCAGTTGCCGATCATGGAGCCTGGGTCGACCACGTTCATGCTGAACCCGTCCGGGTAACCTGCTTGAGCGAGCAGCTCCTTCGCCTTCGCCGGGTCGTAGGGGTAGCGATCGTCCTGAGCCGGATCGGTGTACTCGGTCTGGTACTGCGACGTGGGTCGGCCGTACTTGCCCACCATCGCCTTGGCGATCGCCTTTCGATCGATGGCATAGTTCAGCGCTTGGCGCACCCGCACGTCGCCGAGCGGCTTGGTGGTCGTCCCGTTGCGGTCACCGAGCGTCACCACGACGGTGCCGCTGCGCCAGTGCATCACCTTCACGCCGGCTTTCTCCGCCGCGGGCGCCGTCGATGAGTCCAGGTTGCCGAAGTCGATCTGGCCGGACTGGAACGCACGCAACATCGAGGACGGGTTGGAGATGATCCGAACGGTCACCTTCTTGAAGCGAACGGCCGAGGGGTCGTGGTAGTGCTTGCTGGGCACCAGCGTGTAGTGATCACCCGTCACCGACTGAGTGGGGTCCAGGACATAGGGGCCGACGCCGTAGGTGCCCTTGGCCAGGCTGTCCGAGTCAGCGACCGACTTGGGGCTCGAGAGGGCGCCCCGGTTGCCGTACTGAGACAGGAGCAAGGGCACGATCGGGCTCGGCGACGCCAGGTTGAGCCGGACGGTGTACTCACCCTCGGTCTCTACCGACGCAATCGCCAGCGTGGTGGCGTACGGCCCGGGCTGCTTGCCGAAGTAGTCCAGCCACGTCTTGACCGCCGCCGCGTCCAGTGGACTCCCGTCGGTGAAGCGGATCCCCTTCTTCAGCGTGAACTCGAAAACCTTGTTGCCCTCGCCGACGTACTTGTAGTCGCTCACCAGCGCTGGGCTGGCGGTGTAGTCCGCGTTCATGTGGAACAACGACTCGTTGGTCAGCGAACGCATCACGTTCGGCGCTCCGCCGCCGTCCTTGGCCGGGTCGAGCGTGGATGGCCCGAACGAAAGGCCGATCCGCAGCTCCGTCGCGCTCTCGGGGCTCGACGTCTCGCCGTCGCTCCCACAGGCTGTCACGCCCAACGTCAGCGCCAATCCAGCAACCAACGTCATCAATCGTTTGCGGTTCATGGGGACTCCTGAAGTCGAAATCGGCAGTACTGCGCGGACTAACACGTGTTACTAACTGGTGTCAGGACCGTACAACATGTGACGCCCGACACACAAGAGCCCGGGCGGCAAAGGTTCTTGGAAACCCCGCCCCTGACAAGACCCGTCCAGCCGGATCCCTTGCTGGTCAAGCCTCTGCGGTATACCGTCCGTGACACGGATCACTAAATCGTGTTAGGAATTCGATGGATACCGAAGTGCACGGCACGTATGGCCCCGGCTTCGAACGGCTCGTTGACCAGTTCGCCGACCACCTTCGCGCAGGACGCGATACCGGAGCCGCACTGAGCGTGTACGTCGACGGGCACAAGCGCGTCGACGTCTGGGGCGGCGTCGCCGATCCCGAGGAAGAGACCCCGTGGGCCGAAGACACCCTGGCTGTCGTCTATTCATGCTCCAAGGGTCTGCTCGCCCTCTGCCTGCTGGGACTTGCCGACACTTCGCGCGTCCAGCTCAGTGCGTCGGTCAGTGACTACTGGCCGGAGTTCGCCTCCTTCGGGAAGGAAACCATCACGCTCGAGCACGTGCTCGCCCACCGCGCCGGTCTCCCGCTGCTGGAGTCCTCGCTCTCTCGCAGCGACGTTCTGAGCTGGCATCCGGTGATCGCCGCACTCGAGGGCCAGAGCCCGCTTTGGGAGCCGGGATCAGGACACGCGTACCACGCCCTCACCCTCGGATGGTTGATCGGCGAGGTCATCCGCCGAGTGACGGGCAAGCTTCCCGGCGAATACCTGCGCACCGAGCTTGCGCCGCAACTCAACCTCGACACGTGGGTCGGGCTTCCCGAAGCCCAACATCGCCGAGTTGCGAGGTCGCTGCCGTCCGTGCCGGAGTGGACCTCCGACAACATCAAGGAGGGGCTTCGGGAACTGCTGCTACACGATGACCGCGTGATGCGTGCCGCCACGCTCAACGGCGCACTCCAACTGCCCCTGCCGGGCGTCCAGGAGGCGTGCCACTACAACGACCCCGAGGTCTGGTCCAGCGCCATCCCGGCTGCCAACTGCACGACGACGGCGCGCAGCCTGGCCAAGCTGTACGCAGCGTGCATATCGAACGTCGAAGGGAGCGAGCCACTGCTATCGGCCCCGGTCGTGTCGGACGCGCTCACCGTCCGCTCCGCCGGCCCCATGGTCTTCGGTGTCCCAGGCCACGAACCGCGCTACGGCCTCGGATTCATGCTGACCTCCGACTTACGTCCCATGCTCGGGCCATCGAGCTTCGGACATGACGGCGCGTCGGGAGCCTTGGCCTTCGCAGACCGGGAAGCACGGGTCGGCTTCGCTTACACCCCGAACCGGATGGGCGGACTTCCCGACACGCGTGCCAACGACCTCGTCGATGCTCTGCGCTCATGCCTGAACGCTGGAATCCAATCCAGTTGAGGAGCCGACCATGCCTATCGATCCGCATTTTGCCGCCAAGTTCCCGCACCTGGAGGGAATGACCTCGGTGTTGGACGCCATCGTCGACCCGACCCAGCGAGCGCAACTGGACGCTGGGCCGCGCGAAACGCGGCCCACCTCGAGATCGATCCACGGCGGATCTCCTTGGGCGGTGCTTCATGGACACCTCAACGAGGACCCCAGGATCCCCCAGGTCGACCACTCGCTGTCGATCCTCGCCAACACACTTTGACTATGGAATCGCAGAGGCACGTGTCGGTAGATCGCAACAGCACCACTAGGGTGGGATCGCCAAGGTGGCGTCGGGACGTTCGGGGTGAAGTGAAGTGACTCAAGCCAGGCAAGGACGAGTCAGCAGCCGCGACGTGGCCGAGGCAGCAGGCGTGTCCCGGACGACGGTGAGCTTCGTTCTCAACGATCACCCCAACGCCGGAGCCATCCCCGAAGCGACCCGGCGTCGCGTGCTGGCTACGGCCGAAAAGCTGGGCTATACACCCTCACCAGAGGCGCGCGCCTTGCGGTCAGGCCGAAGCAGTGTCGTGCTGTGCCTCATGCCGGACTGGCCGATCACCGGGCCATTCGGCGTCCTGCTCCGAGAAGTGAGCTCCGAGCTCAATGCCGTCGGCCTCACGATGTTGTTCCACCAGCGCAGCCCGGGTGAGGACCTGACTCAGGTGTTCGGCGCGCTGACTCCTAGAGCGGTGGTCGCCATAGGTGAACTCAGTCAAGCGGAGGTCGACATCGCAGATCGCCGGGGCATCGCAGTCACCTCGTTCATGGGCGATGTTCCGAACCGGGAGGACGTCTCTGCTCTGAAGCAGACTGAGATCGGAAAGCTACAAGCTGACGCGCTGATCAAGCATGGCCATACGTCACTTGCCTACGTCTCCCCTGCCGACCGGGCTCTGGACTGGTTCAGCACCCCTCGCCTCGAAGGTGCGAGAAACCAGCTGAGCCAGGCAGGCGGACGACTGATCCATTGGCGCCTGCCGTCCGGAAACAATGGGTCTGCGGTGCGCAAGTGGCTGACCCAGGCAACGGCTAACGGCCTGACCGGCATCTGCGCTTACAACGACGAGGTGGCGTTTGCGCTGATGATGGCAGCATCAGCGGAGGGACTTTCCGTCCCCGCCGACGTCTCCGTAGTGGGCGCGGACGACTCGCCCTTGAGCAGGCTCACCCGACCAGCACTCACGACAATCGCCTTTCGATTGACCAAAGAGGCCCAACGGCTTGCGGCGATCGTCACCGACAGCGTGAAGGAGCAGGCCAAGCCGCGCCCCTCGACGCTGCTCATGTTGAAGGTCCGCGAGAGCGTACGGAATATCTCGTAAGGCGAAGGGTCGCTCGCGTCGCCGGCGAACTGAGGCGCCTGCCACGGCACAGAGCAGTGCCACAGGACCGACCGTTGTGGGATCGGGCAGCCCGATGCTGCACGATCCCACCGACCCTTGCTAGACCGTCGCCACGACCGGCAGGATGATCCGCGAGGGCCGTGGTGCATCATGGAAGGCCTCGGGTGGCGCCAGGGACGAAGCCCGCTCCCTCGTTTGAGCGACCTCACCGACGCGAGGCGTCGTAGCGAGCGAACCAATCGGTCCCACTCGTCGACGACGGTGCGTCGGCGAGTGGGGCCGAGCGCACAGCGTCGGTCGTGTCCCCGGCCTTTGATCAGCTTGGGCAGCCACTCATGCGGGCTTGCGCTTCCATGATCGGGTAGGTTTCTGACTATGGATTCCAGTAGCCAGGGTCGAGCACTCGTCTGCTGTCGCAGCTGGTGGAGTCCTCGTGGCACCCGAACCGCGACACGTCACAGGCCCGAGGAGATGGCATGTCCGAAGAAGTAGCGACCGCATCCACGATCCGGATCCCGGGGATGACCGCCCGCGTTCTCGATCCCACAGGACCCAGCAGCCAGCAGCGAGGGCGACTTCGCTACCTCACCGGAGGCACCGGCAGATCCCTCGTCCTGTTGCACACGGTGCGTACCCAGGCCGAACACTTTCGCGAGCTGATTCCCCTGGTGCAGGACCGCTACACGGTCTATGCCCTCGATCTGCCCGGGATGGGCTACTCCGAGATCGTCCCAGGAGCCTCGTACGACGAACCCGCCATGCGCGCCGCGGTCACGTCGCTCGTGACTCGACTGGACCTGCATGACGTTACGATCCTCGGCGAGTCGATGGGCGCGGTCCTCGCGCTGACCGCGGCCGCCGACCTCCCGGACCGGGTCCGACGAGTCGTTGCGATCAATCCCTACGACTATGCAGGCGGAATCGCCCGATCCAGCCTGCTGGCCAGGTTCGTCGTCACCGGCGTCCTTGCCCCGGGAGTCGGACCCCGGATCGCAGCGGTGGAGCCCAAGCCGATCATGCGCGCGGTTCTCCGTGGCGGCCTCGGCGACAAGGCCTCGCTCCGAGACGACTACCTCGACGAGCTGCTCGAGGTGGGCCGCCGACCGGGCTACCCGACCGTCGCCCGCGCCGTGTACGGGAATCTCCCCAGCCTGATCGCGGCCCGTTCGCGGTACTCCGACGTCACCGCGCCGATCCACCTCGTCTATGGCCAGAAGGACTGGTCTCGCCTCACCGACCGAGAGGCCAACAGGCAGTTGCTCCCCTCGGCGGAGTTCACCGAGATCGCCGGCGCCGGTCACTTCGTCGCACTGGAACGACCCGACGTGCCCGCCGAGCTCCTGAACTCGCTGACCTGAGCGCCTCACGCCCTCACGACGGCCGATCGGATCAAAGGTCCAGGACGAGCCGGTCCCCTTTGGCCCGGGAGACGCAGATCATCATGGAGTCTCCCGCGGCGCGGTCTCGGTCGTCGAGCACGGAGTCGCGGTGGTCGATCTCTCCAGCGAGCACCTTCGTCTGGCAGGTTCCACAGACCCCCTCCTCGCACGACTTCAAGACCGACACCCCAGCGCCTGCGGCGGCATGAAGAATCGACATGTTCTCGGAGACCCGCAACCTCTTGCCGGACTGGGCCAGCTCAACCTCGAAGCTGGTACGCGGCCCGGCGGCGAGGTCGCGCTTCGGCGCAAACCGCTCCACGTGCAACGCGTCCTTCGGCCACTTCTGCGAGGCCGCCTCGACCGCCGCTAGGAGCGGCTCCGGCCCGCAGACGTAGATGGCTGTCTTTCGCTGTGGCTTGCCGAGAAGGGAGGGCAGGTCCAGCAGACCGAACTCGTCCTGCGGCCGGAACTTCACCCTCCCCTTGTACGCACGCTGAAGGTCCTCGCGGAACGCCATCGACGCTCGGGTACGTCCCCCGTAGACCAGGTTCCAGTCCGCTCCGCGGGCATGGACTGCGGCGACCATGGGCAGCATCGGGGTGATTCCGATGCCACCCGCGATGAACAGATAGCGCTTCGACTTCTCCAACGGAAAGTTGTTGCGAGGACCACGAACGCGGACGGTGTCGCCTTCGGCGAGGACGTCGTGCACGTAGCTCGACCCGCCTCGGCTCTCGGGCTCGTGCAGCACCGCGACCTCTAGGCTCGAACGATCCCCCGGGTCTCCACACAGTGAGTACTGTCGGACGAGGTCCTCCTTCAGCTTCAGATCGATATGTGCTCCCGGCTCCCACTCGGGCAGCGGCTGACCGTCTGGATCATGCAGGGTCAGCCGCACAACACCTTCGCCCACCGCCTCCTTACCTGCCACTACGAGATCGCGCTCCACTTCGACGCGAGAGATGCCCATGATATTTCGTGCCCTTCGTGATGAGTTCTGGGGTTTCTTTCCTATCGATCGGTCACGACGGGAAGAGTCGACCGAAAGCGAGCAGCAACCGCGGCGAGCCGTGCATCTTGATACGGCCCCGAAGAAGCGCCCACGGCAGCACCGATCGCTTGGAGAGGAACCGCATCCAGGTCTGAGAGTCGGCAGAGACTCGGAGATCCGGATCGCCGTGAAGCCCGTCGTCGATGTCGAGCTCACGATCACGGATCGTCACCGTGAACTCGCGAGTCTCGGATCCAGTGAAGCTGAAGTGGTACGTGGCGTACATATCGAGCGCCTTCTCGCGCTGGAAGATCAGCGGCAGACCCTCCACAAGGCCCGCGATGTCGGCCGGCCGCAGGCTCGCAGCGACCTGTTTCACCTGCTTGTTCGGGAACGCCTTTTCCACGTGCCTCTCAGCGTCGGAGTCGGCGACGACGTAGACGGTCTCCTCCTTGTCCACGAGCGGGCGCACGACCGTGTCCACGTGTGCCTTGCGATCGTCCAACCAGGCACCGAGGACGTCCTCCCCTGCCGGGCAGACCGACATGCAGTAGGCGGCCTTGTAGTTGGCCCCGAAGGAAAGGCTTTGCCACATTGAAGCACTCTCCTGGTCGGTTACCCGGGATCGATAGTCGTGCCGATCGCGACTCTCGACGACCTGCTCGGCCCAGTCACCGAAGCCGCCCATGAACTCGCGGTAGTTGTGCGTGTAGCAGGCGGAGAAGTTGAAGTGACCGTCCGCGGAGATCGCTCCGGTCGGGCAGGCTGTGACGCACAGCTTGCAGTCCACGCACGGGTTGTAGTCGATGGGCCGGGAGAGCTCCCCCACCTCGGCGTCGACAAGAACCGTGGTCAGCAGGACAAAGCTGCCGAACTCAGGGTGGATGACGTTGCGGTGGAGGCCCATCTGGCCCAGCCCGGCCGCGACAGCAACTGGCTTGTGCGAGACCACCCAGGCCTTCGCGGGGAACTTGTCCATCTCCATGGGAAAGCCCATTGCCGGGTTGAGTGCACGTACGCCCTTCGCCTCGAGCCCGCGGACCACCTGCCTGGCGGCGTCGTTGATGAGGTCACCCGAATGATGGAACTCCAGGTTCGCCACCGAACGCGACGGCGTCCGGATGTTCTCCCTGTTCATTCGACTGACCATGCTGATCAGCGTTCGGACACCAGGTAGCGCGGCCTCCAGGTCTTCACGCTGATCGGAGATCTCCGGTCGGTCGATCTCGACGAAACCGACATCGTCCGCGCCCGCCTCGAGACACAGTTCACGCAACCACGCCGCGTCCAGCGGTTCGGTGGGGCGCGCGACACTCCGGTCGTCCCGGAGGCGAATCTTCACGACGGTGGGATGGTCCTCGAGCTTGTTCTTGCTGGACAAAGGATGATCCTTTCTGATCTGGCCCGGTCGGAGCGCGATGTCTACGCGGGCTGTCGTGCCACGAAATGGGTGCTCGAGTCAGGTGCCGACACCGCACGCCCGAGTTTGAAACCGATCGGTGTCATGAACGATAAACCGATCGGTTTCCGGATTGCAACCCCATCCCTTCCAACGAAGGCACGGCCACCGACGGCGTGCGGCCACGCCGAACACGGCAGCACGCGCCGATAGAAACCGATCGGTTTCGCATCGGCTCGAGTCCGGCTAGACTCGCCGCATGACCACGGAGGTGAAGGCAAGTCCTGAGGAGCGACTGCTCGAGGCGGCGGCCCAGCTCAGCTACCGCGAAGGTGTCGGAGTCGGTGTCCAGGCGTTGTGCCAGGCGGCGGGGGTTTCGAAGCGTTCTCTCTACCAGCTCTTCGACAGCAAGGACGAGCTGCTGGCGGCGAGCCTCGAGCGAGGAGCGCCCGCCTACACGGCGTGGCTCCTCCCCGCCGCGGACGATGGTGGTTCACCACGCGAGCGGATCCTGCACGTCTTCGATCGAATGGAGACCGAGGCGGTCGCACCAGAGTTCCAGGGTTGCCGATACCTGACGGTCCAGATCGAGCTCAAGAGTCCGGAGCACCCCGCAAGTCGGGTCGCCCGCGGCGTCAAGCAAGCCCTGGCGGAGTTCTTCCGTGCCGAGGTGGAGCGGGGCGGGGCACGCGACCCCGATCTGCTGGCCCGCCAGCTCATGGTGGTCTTCGACGGGGCCAGCGCCCGGGCGGGAGTCGGGGCCGAGGACCTGACCGGGCTCGTCTCGCCGACTGTGGGCGCTCTCCTCGACGCTGAAGGGGTGCAATGACCCGCCAGGTGGCTGAACTGAGAACCACACCTTGGACGTGGGAGATCGAATGACCATCGCCGCACTGACCAGCCTGCCTGAAGGCGCGGTCATTCCTTTCGGCGGGGACCGATACACAACCGTTCCTGCAGAGCTCGCCGCGGCCTTCCGTGCGGGCGACCAACTGCACGTCGTGCAGTCGACCGGGGCACTCCTGCACGTACCCAAGGCGATTCAGTCCACCGTGACAGCCGTGGTCGATGCGGCGGTCGACGCGTTCGCGCAGCTGCGGACAGCCCCGTCGGCCGGGGTCCAGCAGTTCTACATCGCCTTCGCCGACTTGCTGGCTGATGACGTCGTCTGGGACCGCATCGAGGCGGCAAACACCGACGACGTTCTTCGCGCCGACAAGCAGGGGCGTTCGACGACCAGGCTGATCGCCTCGGCGCAGATGCGCCATGACATGGTCGCCGGGCTACGAGGTTGGGCCGCACAGCAGGAGGCCCGCTCAGACGGTCCCAGCGAACTGGTCGAGCGCGTCCAGCACGACGGCTGGAGCGTCGAGATCGTCTCCGCTCCCCTGGGCGTCATCGGCTTCGTCTTCGAGGGGCGTCCCAACGTCTTCGCCGACGCCGCCGGTGTCTTGGCAACGGGCAACACCGCGGTGCTCCGCATCGGCGGCGACGCACTCGCGACGGCTCAGGCGATCGACCGGTACGCCCTGCGCCCCGCCCTGCGGTCCGCAGGCCTGCCCGAAGCCGCGATCAGCCTGGTCGGAGTGCGCGACCGCGCCGCCGGCTGGGCCCTGTTCAGCGACCCCCGTCTGGCACTGGCCGTCGTACGCGGTTCGGGCGCCGCGGTGACCCAGCTCGGCAGCGTCGCGCGCCAGAGCGGGATCCCCGTGAGTGCCCACGGCACCGGCGGCGCGTGGCTCGTCGCCGACAGCACCGCCGATTCCGAGCACTTCGCGGGCGTCGTGCGGCATTCCCTGGACCGCAAGGTGTGCAACACCCTCAACGTCGTCGCCGTCGTACGCGACCGAGCGGACGAGCTCGTGCCGGTGCTGCTGCGGGCAGCAGACGACGCCGCCGCGGCGCGTGGCGGCGAGGCTCGGGTGCATGTCGCAGACGGAAGCGAAGGCTGGGTGTCACGGGACGAGTTCGAGCGCCGTATCGAGGTGCGGCGTGCCGAGCGGATGTCCCTGGAGCCGCGCGCGAGCCTGCTGCCCCTCGACGAGCTCGGGACCGAGTGGGAGTGGGAGGACACGCCCGAGTTGAGCCTCGTGGTGGTCGACGATGTCGACCAAGCAGTCAGACTCTTCAACACCTACAGCCCTCAGTTCGTGGCGTCCTTCGTCTCGGCCGACACGGCGGCGTACGCTCGGTTCCGCGACCGGGTCAACGCCCCGTTCGTCGGCGACGGATTCACCCGCTGGGTCGACGGCCAGTACGCGCTGGACCGCCCCGAGCTCGGACTGTCCAACTGGGAGAATGGCCGACTGCTCGGCCGGGCCGGTGTGCTCACCGGCGCCGACCTGACCACCCGACGTACTTTCGCTCACCACGACAGCCCCGACCAGCACCGCTGACCGAGGTTGTCGTCGCGACGTGTGATGGCTACAACTTGCCTGTCCTGAAGTCCGCACTGCTCTTGAGGACCGCCGAGTCCATGCTCCAGTTCTCCGGCTGGACCCTCTCCCAGAGACCTCCCTTGCCGAGCTCGCGCCCCAGCTGGTCCTCACGGCGGAACCACTCCTCAGCACTCTTGATCCGGTTGGGGTGGATCTCGTCGAGCAGTGCGTAATTCCTGGTGATGATCCCGTGCTTCCACACGTTCCAGAAGCCCGTGAAGTTGTCGCGGAAGCTCATGGTGCTCTTGTCGTTCGGATCGGCGTTGTATCCGGCAGGGTGATCGGCGATCCCCTTCAGGTCCGGACTGTTCCAGTACGTTTCCAGATCGGTGTCGATGTACTGGGCCGGATGCCCGGTGACCTTCTCGAACGCCGCGGCCATCTCCGCATAGGTCACGTGCTCGATCGCGACCTCGAGGTCCATGCCATTGGCCCGTTCCGGGTGATCGAAGAGCCAGCGGACATAGAATCCGCAGTCGTCGAGAGCCACGTGTGGAACGGCGCCGTCACCGAGCGGGACCCGCCACGTGACGACACCGTCCTCGATGCTGGGCGTCATGGGCGTGAGCGGCGAGATCACCATCTCGATGTAGGGACCTGAGGTGAAGACCGCCGCTCCCATCCTGTCCCTGTTCTTCTCGTTCTGGAAGAGCACCCATTCGGCCATGCGACCCTTGCCGTCATAGTGGCCGGTCCGGAACCGGGAGTCGTAACCTGACTTCTTCAGGGCGTAGTCCAGGTTTCCATAGACGAAGAACTTGATCCCTTCCTCGATAGCAATCTCATAGCTGCGAAAAGCCCAGTAGGTCTCGGTCTTCTCGCCAGTGTTGAAACCGTCGATGTTGACGAACGCTCCGTCGCAGTCACGAAATCCTTCACGCAGAACGTCCTCGTCCGCGAATGACCCTTCGACGATAGTGACGTTACCGAGCGCGAGGAGAGCCTTGGCGCGAGGGGATGTGGCATCGCGGGTGAGGACCCGCACGGCGTACTTCTTGTCGGCGACAAGAGCTTTGACGATGGGCATCCCCTGTGCCCCGGTGCCGCCGATGACGAAGATGGTGGAGGTGGAATGAGAAGACATGGTGACGACTCCGAAGTCTGAGTTCAGGCGGGCAGCTTGTTGAGCTTGCGGATCTGCTGGTCGAAGATCCGGTCGGGAGCGAGGCGCCGCAGCAGGCCGGCGCGGCCGGCCTGAGGACCCGCGGTGTAGCGCAGCTTCGGGCGCTCATCGGTCGCAGCCGCGAGGACCACCTTGGCGACGACAGTGGGGTCGTCGCCGTCCTTGATAGCCGCAGCCAGCAGGCGGCCCATGTCGCGTCGCCGCACGTCGTAGGCAGACAAGGCCTCGTCGGCCAGCGTGCTGTTGGCCTCGAATCCCGTGCTGGTGTAGGCGGGTTCGACCAGGAGCGAGCGCACACCGTATTCGCGAACCTCGTGGTCCAGGGACTGCGAGTAGCCCTCGATCGCATGCTTGGAGGCGCTGTAGATCGCCATATAGGGCGTCGGCAGGAACCCGACGACCGACGAGACGTTGACGATGCGCCCGCTGCGCTGGCTGCGCATGTGCGGCAGGACCGCTCGAGTCATGCGCATGACCCCGAAGACGTTGGTCTCGAAAAGGGCTCGGGTCTGCGCGATGGAGGTCTCCTCGGCCGCACCCAGCGAGCCGATCCCGGCGTTGTTGACCAGCAGGTCGATCCTTCCGAAGCGCTCGGTCACCTGGGCGACCGCCGACGTGACCGACCGCTCGTCGACGACGTCGAGATCGATGAGTCCGACTCCGTCCACCGAGCCCGCCTTCGAGACATCGCGGCTGGTTCCGACCACCTCGTAGCCCGCCTCTACCAGCGCGAGCGCCGTCGCTCTCCCGATGCCGGAGGATGCCCCCGTCACGATTGCCACCTGCTGCTCTGCGGTCATCACGTCTCCTGGATCAATTGAGAAACCGATCGGTTTACGCCTACCGTAAACCGATCGGTTCCACATTGCAAGAACGAGTTCCGCGCGTCTACCAACAGACACCTCAGGCCTCGAGGATCAGGCGCCGCCCATCTCGCGCGCGGCCTGCTTGATTGCCTCGCGGATTCGGACGTAGGTGCCGCAGCGACAGACGTTCTCGATCTCTTCGATCTCGGCATCGCTGGGGTCGGGGTTGCGCTTGAGCAGGTCGACCGCGGCCATGATCTGGCCGGGCTGACAGTAGCCGCATTCGGCGACGTCTCGATCCAGCCACGCCTGCTGCACGGGGTGCAGCTCGTCGCCTTCAGCGAGGCCCTCGATGGTGGTGACGTTCTGGTCCGCGCACTCCGAGACCGGGGTGACGCAGGGGTTGAACGCCTTGCCGTTGAGGTGGCTGGTGCAGGCCTTGCAGACGTTGATGCCGCAGCCGAACTTGGGCCCGGTGATGCCGAGCTTGTCGCGCAGGACCCAGAGCATCGCGAGGTCGGCAGGCGCGTCGACCGTTGTCTTCTTGCCGTTGACGGTGAGGGTGTATGTGGGCACGGGAGCCTCCGGTCAGTTGGGCGGGAAGGGGTCGAAGTCGATGTCGAAGTTGATCGGGAAGTGGCGCGGCTTGGTTCCGGTCGCTCGCGCGTAGGCGCAGGCGATGGCTCCGACGGCGGCCGGAACCGGCAGCTCCCCGACTCCACCGGGTTCCTCTCGGCTGGGCGGCATGACGAACACCTTCACATCCCGCGGGCTGTCCTTCTGCCGGGCGAAGTGTGACTGCGAGTAGCTGCCCTCCAGCGGAAGGCCGTCTTTGATGTGCAGCCCCGTGCGCAGCGTGGTGGAGATACCGTCGGTCAGGCCGCTGATCATCTGCGCCTCGATCCCGAGCGGGTTGATCGGGCGGCCGACATCGGCGACGATCGTGGCCCGATACACCCGGGGTCGCTTCGGGTCGGTGGCGTCCATCTCGACCAGGAAGGCGCACGACCCGCGGTGTTCGACGTGCAGCGCGATCCCCTGCGCGTGCCCTGGCGGCATCTTTCGGCCCCAACCGCCCTCGGTGGCGACCTTGTCCAGCACCGCACGGGCGTCGTCGTGCTTGAGGTACTCGCGGCGGAACTTGTAGGCGTCCTTGCCGAGCTTGGCGGCGATCTCGTCCACGACCAGCTCCTCGGCGCCGCGCACCATCGCCGAGTACACCGACCGCCATGACGCGGTGTTGAGCTGGATGTCCTCGGGCTCGTTCAGCACCTCGGTGACGACGCCGAAGTTGTAGGGGCACTCGACCATCAGATTGAAGAAGCTCTGCGCGTAGGTGAGGTTGCCTGGGCCGACCGAGAGCTTCGCGGTGATCATCTCGCCGATGCCATGGCTGAAGTCGGTCTTGGTCTGCGTGATCCGGTGCTCGTATGAGGCCACCTGGCCGGCCGCGAGGGTGGCCCGCACCCGGTGGAAGCTGGGCCCGCGCATGCGACCGTGCCGCATGTCGTCGGTGCGGGTCCACATCAGCTTCACCGGTCGCCCGAACGCCTTCGAGGCACGGGCCGCCTCCAGCGCCCCGTCATGGAACAGTCGCCGCCCGAACGCGCCGCCAGACTGCACCACGTGCACCTTCACCGCGTCCTGTGGAAGTCCGAGGTCCTCGGCGATGTCCTGTTGCGCATAGATCGGCGTCTGCAGCCCGGACCAGATCTCAGCGCGGTCGTCCCGCACGTCGGCGACCGCTGAGTTGCTCTCCAGCGGTGCGTGGCTGACCGGCGCGAATCGGAACTCCGCGTCGATCGTGTCCACCAGGCCACCCGGCACCGCAAGCGGGACCGTCGCCGCCTCGAGCTTGGCGAAGATGTCGTCGTTGGACAGGCCGTCGACCGTGCCTGCGTTCCAGTTGACCCGCAGCGCCTTCTTCGCGTCCCATGCCTGCCCGAAGGTCTCAGCCAGGATGGCCACCCCGGTCTCGATCACAGCGATGTCGATCACGCCAGGCATCGCCCGCACCTCGGCGTCGTTGCGCACCTGTTTCGGCGTACCTTGGATGGTCGGTGCGCGGTGCACCAGACACGGCTTGGCACCGGGAACCACGCCGAGGTCGAGGGTGTACTGGAACTGTCCGGTGACCATCTTGTGCGCGTCGATCCGCTTGGCCGGTTTGCCGATCACACGGAACTCCGACGACGACTTCGTCTTGACGCCGATCACGCTCAACCCGGGGTCGGCCGCCGCGGACGCGAGCGACCCGTACGTCGCCGTGCGCCCGTCCGGAGTCACTACCAGGCCGTCCCGGGTCGTCAGCTGCGCTGCCGAGATGTCCCACTGGCGCGCCGCCGCCGCAACCATCCGCGCCCGCGCCTCGGCCGCGGCCTGTCGGATCGGTTCGTAAACCGTCCGCATCGAGGTCGACCCGCCAGTGAGCTGGTTGAACAGCAAGGCCGGGTCGGCGTCGCGCATCGGGACGTGCACCTTCGACAGCGGGAGATCGAGTTCCTCGGCCACCAGCATCGCGCTTGCGGTGGTGATGCCCTGGCCGACCTCCATGCGGTGCAGCCACAACGTCGCGTCGCCGTCTTCGGCCACCTCCAGCAGGATCATGTTCTTGGTCGGCTCACACGTCTGCTTGTAGAAGTCGCCGACGTCGTAAAGCTCCGACGGCCGCGGCGGGCTGATGATCGCTGCCTGCGCAACGTCGGCACCGAGGCCCCAACGGGCAGCCACGGTCAGCGTTGGCGCGGCCACGAGGTAGGTCAAGAACCGCCTCCGACCCATGGCGACCTTATCGCCGATCTGCTCCGACATTAGAGCCTCCTCCGAGGATCGACCGTACATGCGGTCAGTAGTTTCGGGCACACGGTACGTGATGTGTCGGACGTCACGCAAGAGAGACACACCGCGCGGAACGACAGGGGCCAGCCCGAACGGATCGCACCCATCAGCGACTCGCGGCAGAGGTCGCTCGACGCCACCGCCGAAGGAGAACCAACCCAACCGTGGCCGTGACCAGGGCCCCTCCGCCGGTGCCGATGGCGACACCGGCCGGGGTGCCATGATCGTCATGTTGCGGTCCGACGGGAACCCATTCCACGACCCCGCGGATCGCGGCCGGGTCACCGTCGTACGTCACCGGGACGCTCCAGCCGTCCACGACGGCGAGGTGGTCGTGAGTGGACTGTTCGGCAGGCATGCGCACGCGCTTCTCCAGCCAGCTGCCGCTCGCCGCGCTGCCTGCCGCACCGATCCGCGCCAGCTCCCCACCGTCGGTAGCCCGGACGACGAGCTGGTGCCCGGCGCCGACCTCGGCGTAGAAACCGGCGATACGGCCCTGCAGCGGATGCACCACGACGCCGGGCGGTACATCGTGGACCACCGCCCGATACGTGCCTTCGACAGGCTCGGCATCGCCACCATGAGCCGCTGCGACCGGGGCGTTGGAGATGGCCATCGCGACGGCACCTACGGCCGCCGCGACGGCCAAGCCTGCACGGAGCACCGCTCAGCCCCTGCCGACCATCACCGGCTTGGACACCGACGGGATCTCGCCGCGTTCGGAGTCGCGGTTGGCGAAGACCATGTAGGGGCCGGGCGGCAGCACCTTGTTGTCCGGAACGGCCAGCGTCAGCGTGTTGCCCGATCGTTCGACGACCGCCAGCTCGACGGTGCGCTGGTCGGGATCGACGAGGTGAGTCATCGACGGGTTGCGCACCAGGCGAACGCTGCTGACGTACGTCGGGCTGTCCACGACGACCTTCATCGTGCCGCCGTTCACCGCCTTGGCCGGCGCCGCCGCGATCTTCGGGCGCTCGCCCCAGTGCAGATACGGCGGGGAGTAGATCTGGAAGCTCGGGTCGGTCGTGTTCCGGCTGGCGCCCACGGTGTCGTGCAGGATGTTGTTCTGCGGTCCGAACATCAACGGGAAGGGAGCGTGCCCGCCGAGCATCACCCGGCCGTCCGGCAGCAGGGTGGCAGTCGTGTGGTAGGTCCGACCCTGGGTCTGAGCCGCGGTCTTGGTCCACTCGCCGGTCTCCGGGTCGAAGATCTCGGTGTCGCGGATCGGGAAGCCGAGGCCGGGGCTGACGTCCTCGTCGACGTTGGCGCCGTTGGCGACGAACACCTTGCCGTCGGGCAGCACCACAGCATTCGCGTACCAGCGTGGGTGGTGCATCGGCTCGACCGACTTACTGGTGAACTTGTCGCCGTTCGCGGTGTCGATTGTGTTGAGCGTGGCGCTGTTGGAGCCGAGATACGTGCCCGGGGTCATGCCGAGGACGCCCCCGCCAGACAGGACTTCGGCCGAGCTGTACTTGCCGTCCTGGTCGGGCTCGAGCGTCATCATGACCGAGAACCCGGAGCCGCGGAACCCTGCGGGCACACCGTTGATCACGGGGACGCCCAGGTTGGTCCAGGACTGCTTGGCCGGGTCGTAGACGCTGGTCATGTTCCACAGGGCCTCGTCGTAGGCCTCGCCCATCGGGTTGAACGCCTGCCCTGCAGCGTCGTAGTACACCTTGCCGTCGGGCAGCAGATGGATCCGCGGATACAGCGGCAGCGACTTGTCGGCGCTCGGGGGGTTCGTCGTCCACTTGCCGCTCGCCGGGTTGTACGTCTCGGTCTGGCGGACGTTGGTCAGCCAGTCGGTGACGGGGCTGTCCGGGTAGATGGGCTTGACCAGCTTGCGCACACCGCTGACGGTGAAGGCCTTCCCGCTGGCCAGGCTGATCGTCGACGGGTACCACCGGCCGTAACTCATGTCGGCAGCGGGCTCGAACGTGTTGGTCTTGGGGTCGAAGATGCGGGTGTTCTTGATCCCCACGGGCTCAAGCACGCCATAGTCGGTGCCCGGAATGCTGGGCTCGGAGTAGTAGGCGGTGCCCCCGTTGATCAGCAGCCGCCCGTCGGGCAGGAACACGTGGGCCGCGCAGAAGAGGTTGCCGTCGTTGTTCTTGTTGTCGTTGTCGTGCGGGATCAGCGGCAGGTACTCGGCGTTCTCGTCGTATCCGCCCGGATTGCCGTTGGTGTCCTTGGGTGTCGGCACCGACCAGGACGGCTCAGACCCGGACACGTCCATTACCCGGGCCTGGTCGTCCATCGCCTTCTCGCCGAACTCCAGAACCACATTGAGCCCGATGTGGTTCATGCCCTCGATGCCGTCCCAGTAGAGGATCTTGCCGGAAGGCAGGACCGCCGCGCTCACCGCGGCCGGCTTGCACCGCTCCCCCGAGTCGTCCTGGGCCTCGACGCACTCGTGGCCCGATGGGTCGGCAAACACCACACCGAAGCTGCCGATGTCCTCCGGATACGACGTCTCCGCGAAGGCCGGCGCGGCCAGCGAGGGACTCGCGGCAACGAAAGTGGCGGCGGCAATGACAGATGAGCGTCGCATGAGAGGCCTCGCTTCGGCTGGTTAGGCGACGATGCCACCCGAGAGGTGACCGTACGGGCGGTCACTCTAACCAAGAGCTCGAGAGCAGCGCAAGAGAAGTCCTCGCGAGCCGATGCGCCGGCTAGCGCCGACGGACGAAGATGGCCGTGGGGATCGCCGCGACCAGCAACACGACTCCGCCGACGGCGAAGCCCAGGTGCAGTGCGCTGGTGAACGCCTCCGGAACAGCCTGATCCAGGAGCGGCCGGAGCACGAGCGGCACCTCGGGACGTACGCCTCGGGCCGCCGCGGCCACGACGCCATCGGCGACACCCGGGCCGACGCCGGCTTCAGCGAGCTCCGCGGTCAGGTTTTGGGGAAACCGGGTGGCAGCGACGGTGCCGAGGATGCTGGTGCCGAGCATCGCCCCGAACTGGCGGAACGTATTGACTGTGGCAGAGGCCATGCCGGCCTGCAGGGACGAGACGCTGTTGACGGCTGCCGCCGTCGACGGACCTACCAGGAGAGCGGATCCGATCCCCAGGGCAAGCAGGGCAGGCCACATCGCGTCATATCCGTCCACGATGCCGACCCGCAGAAGCGCAAGCGTCCCCACGCCCATGAGCACCAGGCCAGCGGTGAGGGCCGCGGCGAATCCGACGGCACGCACCACGCGCGCGGCAACCGCGCTCACCACGACGAAGCTCAACATCCACGGCAGCATGTGGACTCCGGTGCTCCACGCGTCCAGGTGCGCGACGCGCTGGAGATAGAGGATCACCAACAGGGAGACCCCGACGAATCCGAACATCGCCGAAGCGGCAGCGAGCTGGATGGCCGCGAAGGAGGCGCTGCGGAACAACCGCAGATCCAGCATCGGGTCGCGATGTCGCAGCTCGACCACGACGAACGCTGGCAGGCCGACCGCCACGATCACGTACGCAGCGATGCTGGACGGGGTCGCGAAGCCACGCGACCCGCCCTCGATGACCGCGTACGCCAGCGCGGCGCTGGTGACAGTGCCGAGCACGATCCCGACCGGGTCCAGTCGGCGGCCCGGATGCTTGCCCTCTGCGATGAAGATCGGGACCAGCCCTGCCGCGACCACAGCAAGGACCACGTTGATCAGATAGACGCTGTGCCAGGAGAAGTTGTCCAACAGCGCACCGGAGACCAGAGGCCCGACCGCGAGCCCGATGCCGGCCGTGCTCGCCCACACGCCGATGGCCCGGACTCTTTCATGCTGGTCGGGAAAGGTGTTGCTGATGATCGACAGTCCGGTCGGCATGGCAGCGGCGGCCCCGAGGCCCATCACGGCCTGCCCGGCGATCAGGACGCCGGCATTGCCGGCCAGGAACGCGACCAGACTCCCCACACCGAAGAGGACCACGCCGGCGAAGTAGGTACGCCGACGTCCGTACAGCTCACCGAACGTTCCCGCCGACATGAGCATGCTCACCATTGCCAGCGGGAACGCACTCGACACCCAGATCAGCGTCGTCCCCGAGATGTGCAGATCTTGCTGGATGAAGGACAGCGCCGAGAGCGTGGAGGACACGTTGACGAACGACATCATCACGCCGATACAGACCACCAAGACGCCCAGCCACCGACGTCGCGATGCACGGTCGGCCGACGAAGGGCCTGCGGCATCCGTGACCTGACTATTGGAAGACATAGTCAGGAGGGTACTCAGCTGGCTTTGGTCTTGCCAAGCCAGAGATACAATGACGCCTATGGTCAACGAAACGGACACCTCGACCACCGAGTCAGTAGCCATCGTGGAACGCCAAGGCGCGTTCGCCGACCGCGACGCCTGGACACTCCAGGGCATGTGCCGCATGGAACACTCGCTCGCACTGATCGGCACACGCTCTGCGCTGGTGCTGCTCCGTGAGGTCTTCTTCGGCGCCACCCGGTTCGAGGATCTGGTCAACCGTTCGGGCCTGAGCGAGGCCGTCGCGGCGGGCCGCCTCAAAGAGCTCGTCGCACACGGGGTGCTCACCCGCCGCCCGTATCGGGACCCGGGCTCGCGAACACGCCAGGAGTACGTACTGACCGACCTCGGCAGCCGCCTGTTCCCCGTCCTGGTCTCGTTGATCGAATGGGGCGAGCTCCTCAACGACGACCACCACTCCGGCCTCGAACTGATCCACAAGCAGTGCGGATCCCCCGTCAAGACCGAGATCACGTGCGGCAACGACCACCCGGTCGCGCTAGACGACACCGCAGTGCAATTCAGGGGCGAGGATCGCGCCCAGCCGAGCCCGTAGACGTACGGAAGACCTTTCGAATCAGCCGCTGGCCCACACGTCGACAAGCCAGCGCCGGCTCTCGGTCAGCTCCTTCATCCACGCTTCAGCGTCCTCAGCCGTCTCCTTGCGCATCTCCGAGCGCAGGTCGACGAGCGTCGAGCGGACCCCATCAGCTACGACGGCAGCACCGCAGACGTAGATCGCTGCGCCTTGTTCGAGCAGATCCAGCACGTACCCGCCCATGTCGCGCAACCGGTCCTGAACGTAGACGCGGGGCAGGTCCGGCACGCGAGAGTACGCACAGGCGAGCTGTACACCGGCCGCCTCGGCGAGCTGGCCGAGCTCGCCTTGGTAGAGCTCGTCGGCCTGTGGATGGCGGCAGCCGAACAGCAGGAGAGACGGAGCGAAGTCCGTCCCGGCTCGTCTGGCCTCCGCGCGGTCCTGAAGGAAACCACGGAAGGGTGCGAGCCCAGTGCCCGCCGCGATCATGATCACGGGGACGCTCGAGTCCTCGGGCAGCCGGAAGGAGCTGGACGTGTCCCGGACGAAGGCATGCACCACCCGACCGGCCTGCTGGTCGAACAGATAGTTCGAGCACGTACCGAAGAAGGTCCCGTTCCCCGATCGGGCCTCTCCGGCCAGAGCTCCCACCGTGATCGAGCACGCGTCAGGTTGCACCTGGGGCGATGACGAGATCGAGTAGTAGCGCGGCGACAGCGGGCTCAGCAGCTCCAGGAAGACCTCGAACGGCAGGCGGCACGTCGGATGCATCTCGAGGAGGTCCAGCACCGAAAGTCGTCGGGCCAGGACCTTGGCGCGATAGGTGTCTGCGTCCAAGAGGCTTTCGAGGCGCGTCCGGCTCCAGGGATACTCGGTGTGCTCCAGGAGGCGTTCGATGTCGCGGCGTCCGGCGACCCCCTGCAGCTCGACGTAGTCGCTGATCAGGTGCCGCACCGTCACCCGCTCCCCCAGCGGAAGGAACGAGCTGACTCCGTCCTCCGCTGCCAGGCGCACCCAGGCATCCGGTTCGAGGCCGAACCGCCGAGCAACGCGCGCGACGAGTGCCTCGCTGTTGTGCGGGATGACACCGAGATGGTCACCGGCTTGATAGGTGACGCCTTTCGGCAGCTCGAGCTCGATGTGGCGGACCGGACGCACCTCGACGGGGCCGTCGGGCTTCGTCAGATCGCGGGTCTCGATGATCCGCATCGGCTGGGCGCCGAGGGACTGGACGAACGGGCTGGGCCGGTCGCTGGGCAGGAACTCGACGCGGAGGTGAGGCCTGCCCGCTCCCGGAACGGCTCCGAGGTCGATGCCCAGGCTCTCGGCAAGGTCAGGCCACAGAGCTGCGTCCCAGGCCTGGAGGTCGCCGTCGAAGTCCGCAGCAACGTCGCCTTCGCCGCGTGGATGCAGTCGGGTGGCGCCCAGCTGATCGAGGCGGGTGTCGACGAGCCGCGGGAAGTCTTGAAACGTAGGCGCCCACTCATGGTTGCCGCATCCGAAGACACCGAACTTCACGCCGGTGAGGTCGGGCGATCCGCTGGTGATCCAATCTGCGAACTTCACCGCGTTGTCTGGAGGCGTGCCGTTGTAGGTGGCCGTAGCAATGAGCACGACCCCCTCGGCGGGCAGGTTGTCCACCGCCTCGTCGAGCGGCGCTACCCGAGCATCGAAGCCGCGTACGCGCCCAGCGTTGGCAAGTTCGTCGGCCACTTCCTCGGCCGTGCCGAAGTTGGAGCCGTAGAGGACGAGCATCGGCGTGGCGTGCGTCGGCACCTCGGACCCACCCGCCGGTACGTCGGTCTCGGCCGGTCCGCCATGCAGGTCCGCACCGACGACGGCCAGCGGCCCCAGCTTCCCGACCGGAGTGAAGCTGACGGGCAGATTCTTGATGCCGTTCATGAAGCCGGACTGCATGTGGCTTGCCTCGCCGCTGACCTCGATGTCGGGAAGCCGGGTGAAGAGCTCGGTGAGCAGCGTCTGCACCTGCATGCGAGCGAGGTTGGCGCCCAGGCAGTAGTGAGTGCCGTCCCCGAATGAGATGTGCGGGTTGGGATCGCGCGTGATGTCGAACGTGTCCGGGTTCTCGAAGACGCTCTCGTCACGGTTCGCCGACGCGTAGTTGATGATCACGCGCTCGTCCTCGGCGATCAGCTGACCGGCGAGCTCGACGTCCCGCGTGGCGGTGCGCCGGAACTGGATCACCGAAGGGCTGAACCGCAGCACCTCCTCGACGGCACCCGGAAGGAGCGAGAGATCGTTGCGCAGCCGAGCGAACTGGTCCGGGTGCTCCGACAGTGTCAGCATCGTGTTGGCGAGCAGGTTGCGGGTGGTGTCGTTGCCGGCGATGACCAGCAGCTGGAAGAACCGGTCGAGGTCGTCGTCGGAGAGGTACTCACCATCCACCTCGGCGTTGACAACCGTGCTCCACAGATCGCCCGTCGGCCTCTTGCGGCGCTCTGCGGTGGCAGCGCGGCAGTAGGCGAACATCTCCGTGAAGGCGGACAGGAATCCCTGGGGGTCACCGCCGTACTCGGGATCGTCGATACCGACGAGGCGGTTCGTCCAGCTGTACAGCAACTTACGGTCCTCGGGCGGCACACCGAGGACGTCGGCGAGCACCAGCAGCGGCATCTCGGCGGCGACGTTCGCGAGGAAGTCCGTCTCACCGGTCTCAGAGATGGCGTCGACGACCTCGCGAGCGTGCCGCTTGATCGCATCGAAGAGCTGATTCCGGATCGCCATCGGGGTGAACGCCCGGTTCACGATCTTGCGCAGCGAGCTGTGCTCGGGCGGATCCATATTGAGCATCATCCGGCGCAGGACCGCGACATCGGTCGGCCGCTGCTCGCGCAGGAAGCTGGTGCCCCTCCAAGATGAGAAATCCTCGGGATGACGAGACACGTGGCTCACCTCGGCATGCCTGAGCACGAGCCAGTAACCCTGACCACCCGCGAATCCGCCGGCACTCGGCTCGTCGATCCGGACGACAGCGTGCTCGCGTCGCAAATCGCGGAGGTACTCGTGTGGGATGCCGTCGGCGTACATCGACGGGGTGAGGATGTCGCGCAGTTCAGTGGTCACGGCAGTGATCCTCCGGTTGTTGAGTCGTATTCCCGCCACGGCCGACATCGGCGAGGACTGACACAGACAACGATAATGACCGTACGGACGGTCAGTCAACCTTGTGTCACTGGTCACAGTGAGGTTATGCTGTCGGCAATCAATTGACCGCACGTACAGTCAGGAGCATCGAGCATGGACGTCACCTCCAGCGGGATCTTCGAGATCATCGAGCGCCAGGCGGGCCTGAGGCCCGATGTCGCCGCACTCGCCTTCGACGGCCAGGCCTGGACCTGGACCGAGCTTCATGACCGGATCCTGCGGCTGGCAGGCGCTCTCCGCTCCGAAGGAGTCACCGAAGGCGACCGGATCGCCTTCCTCGACAAGAACCACCCCGCGTGTCTCGAGATGACCTTCGCCGCCTCCCTGCTGGGCGCAGCCCACGCAGTGGTCAACTTCCGCCTGTCGCAGGAGGAGTTGGCCTACGTCATCGCCGACTCGGCTGCTGAGATCCTCATCGTGGGTGAAGAGTTCGTCGAGACAGTGGCGGCGATTCGTTCCGAGCTGCCACATGTCCGGCGGATCGTGGTCCTCGGAGGGGACAAGGATGAGTATGAAGGTCTTGTCGCGAGCGGCCCGCCGCTCACCGACCGCCACCAGGCCGAGGCGACTGACTGCTTCCTCCAGCTCTACACCTCAGGAACGACAGGCTGGCCGAAGGGCGCCATGCTCTCCCAGGGCGGCCTCGCTGCGCACAGCGAGGGGCTGCTGCCGGCGTATCAGATGGACGAGTCGACGGTGAACCTCGTTGCGATGCCGCTCTTCCACGTCGGAGGCACCAGCTGGGCGATCGGCAGCATGCACGCAGGCGGGCGAACGATCATCGCCCGCGACGCCGTCCCCGCCGACCTTTTGAGCGTGATCAAGAAAGAGCAGGTGACGCATGCCTTCTTCGTTCCTGCCCTCATCCAGATGCTGCTCGCCCAGGACGACGTCGCCGAAGCCACCAAGAGCCTCCAAGTGATCGGCTACGGCGGCTCCCCCATGCCAGCACCCCTCATGGACAAGACCCTCGAAACACTCAGCACCCCCCTGTACTCCGTCTACGGCATGACGGAGATGTCCGGCGTCTTCTGCGTTCTCGGCCCCGATGACCACCGGAACCCGAAGCGTCCTCAGCTGCGTGCTTCCGCGGGACGTCCGCTGCCCGGCAGCGAGGTACGCGTCGTCATTCCCAGCAGCGGCGAGGACGCGGCGCCAGGGGAGGTCGGCGAGTTCTGGGTCAAGTCGCCCCAGATGATGATCGGCTACTGGAACAAGCCCGAGGCGACGGCCGAAACCATCGTGGACGGCTGGCTGCGGACGGGAGATGCCGGCCGAATGGATGAGGATGGGTACCTCTACGTCGAGGATCGAGTCAAGGACATGGTGATCACGGGCGGCGAGAACGTCTACCCCGCAGAGGTCGAGCGCGTGCTGATTCAGCACCCCGCGGTTGCCGAAGTCGCCGTCATCGGCACGCCCGACGAGAAATGGGGCGAAACCGTGCACGCAGTCATCACGCTCGAGGATGACTCGACGACAGATGCCGCCGAGCTGATCGCGTACGCGCGCGAACGACTGGCCCATTACAAGTGCCCGACCGGCGTGACCTTCGTCGACGCGCTCCCCCGCAACCCCACGGGGAAGATTCTCAAGCGTCATCTCAAAGCAAAGATCGAATGACCGCATGTGCGGTCAGGTTCGTTAAACTCGCCGCGAAGACGAACTCGACGATAATCCGCGGAAAGAAGGACCCCCATGGCTGCCGGTGCTGGACGGTACAACGAAATCCTCGATACCTTCACGCGACACATCGCCGAGATCGGCTACGACGGCGTCAACTTCGGGCTGGTCGCCAAGGAGCTCGGCGTGTCCAAGGGCACGATCGTGCACCACTTCGGCACCAAGGACAGGATTCTCGCCGCGCTGCATGAGTCCTACATGACGCGCCGTCTGGCCGAGATCGACTACATGCTTGGCCATCTCGAAGATCCGGCAGAACAGCTCGCGGCTGCTCTCCACGCGTTCATGAACTACCACGTCGAAGATCGCGCGGCGACCGTGGCGTTCCAGCGCGAGGTCGTCCGGCTGGCCGACCAGGAGTCGATGGCCAAAGGGGCGGATCTGCGACAGCAGTACTTCACTCGTGTTCGCGACGTCATCCAGGCCGGCGTCGACGGTGGGATCTTCCGCAAGGTCGATCCCACCGTCGACGCACTGCTGATGTTCGGCTCGGCACAGTGGGCGTGGACCTGGTTCCACCCCGACGGCGATCGCCCGATCAGCGCCATCGGAAGCAGTCTGGTCGACCTCGTCCTGGGCAGCCTCCTCGTCGACCGCGACCGGGTCGCGGAGCTCAGCGACCCGGAAGGCCGCTGCGCCAAGGTCGTCCGCGAAGCGATCGAGGCCGTCGCGGAGGACGAAGACTCACTCTCCGCCTGACAGGCGCGACACACCGCCCTGGTGAATGGAGGCGCATCACGATAGGATTGACCGTACGCACGGTCAACCAGGGGTGAAGAATGCGAATCCAGGCTGCAGTACTGCGCGAACGCGCCGGCGCCTTCAAGATCGAGGACGTCGACCTCGCCGAGCCCGGCCCGGAAGAGGTGCTCGTCGAGATAGCGGGCACGGGGTTCTGCCACACCGATCTGCTCCCCCGCATCGACGGTTTCATGGCGGAGCCCCCACTCATCCTGGGTCACGAGGGTGCGGGCGTCGTGACCGCGACGGGGCCTGGGGTCACCGACGTAGCCGTCGGTAGCCACGTCGTGCTCTCCTTCGACCACTGCGGGACGTGCCCGGCATGTGTGGACGGACATCCCGCGTACTGCCGCTCGTTCTGGAGGCGGAACCTGGTGGGCCGCACTGACGACGATGGGGGCCGAGCACGAGACCACGCGGGCGGGTCGATCGGAGCCCAGTGGTTCGGACAGTCCTCCTTCGCGAGCCACGCCTTGGCTGAGGCACGCAACGTCGTGCCTGTGCCCGACGGCGTCCCGCTGGAACTGCTCGGCCCCCTCGCGTGCGGCGTACTGACCGGCGCGGGCTCGGTGTTCCGGGTCCTACAGGTAGCTCGCGGCACGAGCACAGCGATCTACGGCGCGGGGGCGGTTGGACTCTCGGCCGTCATGGCCGCCGCGTCCGCGAATGCCGAGTACGTCATCGCCGTCGACCGCCACCGCGCTCGGCTCGACCTCGCCCTGGAGCTCGGCGCGACGCACGTCGTCGATTCCACCGGTCTCTCCGTGGGCGAGATTGCCAGCCAGGTCAAGAAAATCTCCAGGGGAGGCACGGACACCGCCCTGGACACCACGGGAGCGCCCTCCGTCGTCACGGCCGGGGTCGGGGCACTGCGCCCGCAAGGCACGCTTGGCCTCGTCTCCGCCGTCGCCGGCACCATCGAACTCCCCGGCGACGCGCTCGCCACCGGCAAGACCGTCACCGGGATCCTCGAGGGTGACGCCGTGCCACATGAACTCATTCCCGAGCTCATCGAGCTGTGGCGACAGGGTCGACTCCCCTTCGACCGCCTCATCCGGACGTACCCGATGAGCGAGATCAACCAAGCCGAGGCCGACATGGCCAGCGGCGAAACCATCAAGGCCGTCCTCATCCCAGGAGCAACTACATGAGCACCCTCACCCAAGAGCACGCCGACCTCTTCATCGGAGGCACATGGCAGCCGTCGAGCGCCCCGTCCCTCACCCAGGTCATCTGTCCAGCCACCGAGGAGCCGTTCGGTGCCGCCCCGACCGGGACCCTCGCCGACGCCGACCGTGCAGTGGACGCGGCCCGACAGGCCCTGCGTACGGAACCCTGGGCCGACTCGACCGGTGAACAACGCGCCCAGTGGATGCGCGCGCTGGCCGATGAGCTCGAATCGCGGGGCGACGACACTGCACGCATCGTCAGCAACGAGAACGGCATGCCGATCAGCTTGTCCCGTGTGGCCGAGGGCAAAGGACCGGCAGCGACACTGCGTTACTACGCGGATCTGGCAGAAGCGACTCCCACAGAGGAGCAGCGGCCAGCCAACCTGCCGGGCCGTGTCACTCTCGTCCGGCGCGACCCTGTTGGAGTCGTCGCCGTCGTGGTTCCCTGGAACTTTCCCCAGTCGCTCACCATGTTCAAGGTCGCGCCGGCCCTGGCAGCCGGATGCACCGTCGTGATCAAGCCCGCTCCCGAGACCGCCCTGGATGCCTTCGCACTCGCGGCCGCCGCCGAGGCATGCGGCTTCCCTCCGGGAGTGATCAATGTGACCACCGGCGGCCGAGACGTCGGCGCCCACCTCGTCGCCCACCCCCAGGTGAACAAGGTCGCCTTCACCGGCTCCACCGCCGCCGGGCGGGCTATCGGCGAGGTCTGCGGACGACTGCTGCGGCCCGCGACGCTCGAGCTCGGCGGAAAGAGCGCCGCCATCGTGCTCGACGACGCGGATCTGACGGAGACCGTCCGCGGGCTCGCGTGGGTCAGCCTGCTCAACAACGGGCAGACCTGTTATCTCAACAGCCGCATCCTCGCGCCACGCTCCAGGTACGACGAGGTCGTCGATGCCGTCGCCGATCTCGCTCGGTCATTTCGCGTAGGAGACCCGCTCGACCCGGCCACGAGAGTCGGGCCCCTGGTCACCCAGCGGCAGCGCGAGCGCGTGGAAGGCTTCATCGCGGCGGGCCGCTCCGAGGGCGGCCGTGTCGTCGCGGGAGGCGGACGACCGCGCGACATGGACAGGGGCTGGTATGTCGAGCCCACCGTCCTCGCTGACCTCGCCCCGGACGCCACTCCTGTCAAGGAAGAGATCTTCGGCCCGGTGCTTGTGGTCCTGCCGTACGACGACGTGGAGCACGCGGTCAGCTTGGCCAACGACTCCGAGTATGGTCTCGGCGGGACCGTCTGGACGACGGATGTCGAGCGTGGTCTCGACGTGGCGCGCCGAGTGGAAACCGGGTCCATCGGCGTGAACTTCTTCGATATCGACCTGGCCGCGCCGTTCGGTGGCGTCAAGGCATCCGGGCTCGGTCGCGAGCTAGGACCTGAGGGCCTCGACGCCTACGTCACGCTGAAGTCGGTATACCTCCGCGGATGAGATGCGACAGGGCGCTGGACCGTTTTCCAACGGTCCAGCGCCCTGATTGGTGCGCCGAGAGGTTCTACTCTCGATCAGACTCCTACGCCCAGCTGGCCGAGGAAGTCTGCCTGGTCATAGATCACCTTGTACTCGACGACCTGGTCGCCCGCGAACCTCCAGAACTCGGCCAGTTCGACCCGGATCGACTTACCGGTCGGCGGCAGCGTGCCGCCGTCGGGAAAGCCGAGATCCTCGGTGTGGGTGCCGGTCACCTCGACGAGGAAGGCTGCCTCATCGCCGACCGCGGTGACACGGTGAGGACGGTGGCGGAGGTCCGGAAATGCGGCGAAGAACCCTGCCATCCAGAGCGCCACCACCTCGGCGCCCTCGTGCTTGAAACCAGGGGCGTCGATCACGCACTCCGGCGCCAGCGCACCCTCGACCCAGTCGAAGTCGTGCGCGTCCACGCGCCGAAAGAACTCCTCGATCCAGGCGGCGCGGTCCGTCACCACCGATGCAGTTCCTTGCATGTCACTTCTCCTCTTCGCGGTTGTCCCCGGCCACGGAAGTGCCGGGAATGAGAATCGGCTTGATCACCTTGCCGGCGTGGAAGTCATCGAGCGCCGCGTTGATGTTCTCGAGGGGGTATTCGGCAACCAGTCGATCGAACGGGAACTGTCCGTCGCGCCACATCTCGACCAGCCGGGGGATCAGCTGGTGGGGGTCGGCGTCGCCCTCGATCACGCCGGTCAGCGTGCGGCCGATGAGCAGGTGACCCTGATCGATGGTGATGTCGTTCTCCAGCGTCTGAAGGCCGACGGTGGCACAGACTCCGGGCGAGCGCAGCGTCGCAAGAGCCTCCCGAACCACACCGCCGAGACCGACGGCTTCCATCGAGGCATCGAGTCCCCCGGTGGCCTCGAGGATCTCCCACACCACGTCCTTGGTGGAGGACGGGTTGAACGTGTGTGTCGCCCCCAGCTCTCGCGCGAGGGCCAGCCGGTCATCGTTGAGATCGACCGCGACGATGTTCTCGCAGCCCAGCGTCTTCGCGGCCATCAGGCCGGCCAGGCCGACCGTTCCCATGCCCCAGAACCCGATGCTCTGCCCGGGTTGCGGGCGAAGCACGTTGAAGACCGTGCCCGCTCCGGTCAGGAGGCCGCATCCGAGGGGCCCCAGCAGGTGGAGTGGCGCTTGCTTGTCGACCTTGACGGCATTGCGTGCGCTCGCGACCGCGTGGGTTCCCCAAGAGGACTGGCCGAACCAGCTGCCGTGGACCTCCCGATCGCCTTGGACCATGGTGGTCGTGCCATCCAGTCGCGTGCCGAAGTAGTTCAAGGCCGCAAAGAGCTCACAGTACGCCGGGTGTCCGGCTGCGCACGTACGGCAGTCGCCGCACGTGTCGAAGGTCAGCACGACGTGATCGCCGACCTCGAGACCGTGGACGTCGGCTCCGATCGCCTCGACGACCCCGGCGCCCTCGTGGCCGAGGACCGCGGGCGTCGGCAGTGGCACGTTGCCGTTCAAGCCCGTGAGGTCGGTATGGCAGATACCCACGCCGGCGATCCGGACGAGCACCTCGTTCTCCTGCAACGTGGTGTGCTCGACCTCCTGCAGGACCGGAGCGGTCCCTGCTTCCTCAAAGATTGCAGCTCGCATGGCTCAGCCCTCCTCCGCCGGTACAACAAGGTCATAGATCCGGCGCTCTCGCGTACGTGCGAGGTCGACGTGCACGAACTTCTGCTCGGTGTACTCGTCCAGAGCATGCGGACCGAGCTCTCGACCCACGCCGCTCTGCTTGTACCCACCAAAGGGGTAGGCGACGTTGACCATGTGCCAGTCGTTGATCCACACCGTCCCGGATTCGATCTGGCGGGCAACCTCCATGGCCGCGTCGATGTCCTCGCTCCAGACACCGGCGGACAACCCGTACTCGCTGTCGTTGGCGATGTCGATCGCCTCCTGGACGTTGGAGTAACGCAATACGCAGAGGACCGGACCGAAGATCTCTTCCTGGGCGATGCGCATGTCGTTGGTGACGTCGGTCAGGATCGTGACCGGCACCCAGTGGCCAGGACCGGACGGCACGTCGCCCTGGAACGCGACCGTGGCGCCCTCCTTGGGAGCCAGCTCGAGGTAGGACTCGATACGGGCCTTCTGCTCCGCCGAGATGATCGGCCCCATGTCGGTGTCGAAGTCGGCGGGATCGCCCACCTTGATGGCCTTCGCCCGCTCGATCATCCGCGTCACGAACTCGTCGTGGAGCGAGTCCGGCAGCAGCAGACGGGTTCCCGACTCACAGGCCTGCCCCTGGTAGAGACAGAACGCGAAGAGCGCGGCATCGACCGCGGTGTCCAGGTCGGCATCGGGCAGGATGATGTTCGGCCCCTTGCCGCCGAGCTCGAGAGTGACCTTCTTGACGTTCTCGGCCGCCTGCTGGGCGATGAGCCGGCCCACGGCGGTCGAGCCCGTGAACGCGATCTTCCGGACGTCGGGGTGGACAGAGAGGCGCTTGCCCACCTCCTCACCCTCTCCCGTGACGATGTTCAGCACCCCCGGGGGCAGGCCGGCGTCGTGCGCTGCGCGGGCGAGCTCGAGCAGCGTCGCCGGCGTCTTCTCGTCCGGCTTGATGACGACGCAGTTACCCGCGGCCAGCGCCGGACCCAGCTTCCAGACGGCCAGCAGCAGCGGGAAGTTCCACGGCACGATGCCGGCCACGACGCCGATCGGTTCCCGCCGCGTGATGCCGGCCGCCATCGTCGGATAGCCCAGCATCGGCCCAGAGGTCTCGAACTGGTAGGTGCGCGCCAGGTCGGCGAAGTACTGCAGGTGCGAGATCGAGTAGCCGACGTGAAACGCCATCGCCTGCCGGACCGTGACGCCGTTCTCGGCGACGTGCAGCTCGACCAGCTCGTCCATACGCTCGTTGAGGATCTCGACGATGCGTGTCATCGTCGCCGCCCGCTCCTCAGGAGTGGCGTTGCGCCACTCCCCCCGACGGTGCGCGGCGAGGGCGGCGGCGACCGCCTGATCGGCGTGCTCGACGGTCCCTCTGGCAGCCGTGGCGACGAGCTCCTCGTTCGCCGGATTGGTCAGCTCGTACTGCGCATCCGTGTCGACCCACTGACCGTCGATGTACATCTGGAAGTGCGGCACGACTCCGGTCGATGCACTCATCAGACGGCGTCCTTCTCGCTGACCAGGTCACGGTAGAGCGGGAAGACCGGCTTCGCGGCCGGGATGAGCTTCAGGATCTTGGTGACGGGGCCCTTGGCCTTGACCTGGCCCTTGGCCAGCCCCACGGCGACGTTGTACTCACCACTCCAGAACTGGTTGCCGTGGTCGGCCGACATGGACATCCGCACGTCCGGCTCGAGATCGGAGTCACCCTCGATGACCTCGATAGCCGGCTCCTTCAGCACGACGGTGATGCTCGAGGTGGGGTTGCTGTAGTCCAGGCGAAGCACGATGTCGGCCGCGCGCAGATTCGATCCGACGCCCTCCACATCGTTGGCAACCCGGAACACGCCTCCGAGGTACTTGTAGACCTCGGCGTCGTCCTTGAAGTAGCTCATCGGATCCTCCTGTTGTGGCTGGGGCAGACCTCGATCGGGTCTGCGTCTCAGAGACCCACATTGCCACAGACCGTACGTGCGGTCAATGAGTTCCGTGATGATCGTCACGCCTCCGCGAAGAATCCCGGCGCGCGCCGGAACAGACCGTCTTCAGGAAGCGTCAGGCCCGAGCCCGGTGACCACCGGGTAGGCCTCGCCCTCATCGCCTTCGACGTAACCGACGACGACGTTCTCACCCCGTTCGACCGAGGCGCCCTCGAGCCGCGTGATCAGCCAGGGACCCTCGTCGAGCTCGACGATGGCCAGGCGGGTGGCCGGCCGCGTGGAGTGATCCACAGCAAGAGCCACGACGGTCCCCCGCCCACTGGACTCGGCCCAGCCGAGGTCGAAGGTGCCGCAGACATCGCATGCCAAGACGTCGGGTCGACTGTGATGACCGCGAGGACAGGTCTTCAGCAGTAGCCGGCCCGAATTCAAGCCGTCGAACCATTTTGCCGTCATCTCATCGCGCCGAGCAGGCACGCGGGAAGGGACTGTCATGCAGCAGCCTCCGAGGTGAGGACGAGGGTCGAGTGGTGCTCGAGGATGCCGCCATTTCCGCTCACGATCGCCGTGTCGTGCGTAGCCACCTGGCGGCGACCGGCTTGCCCACGGATCTGGGTGACCGCCTCGTGCAGAGGTGTCATTCCCCAGAGGTAGAACGACGAGAGCTGCCCTCCCCCGGTGTTGGTGGGCAGGTCGCCACCTGGCGCCAGCGCACCTGAAGCAGCGAGAGCCCCGGCCTCTCCCGGTTGACAGAACCCGTAGTCCTCGAGGGTGACGAGGACGGTGTAGGTGTAGCAGTCGTAGATCTCACGGACTTGGACGTCACCCACTTCAAGGCCGGCCATCGCCAGCGCAGCCCGACCGGAGGCCTTCGCTCCCGTGGTCAGGCCGAACGTGCTGCCTGCCCGCAGCGGCGGCGCGGGATGGGCCTGGCCCCAGCCGCGGATGTGCACCGGCGGCTGGCGCAGGTCGCGCGCCCGTTCGGCGCTCGTCACGATCACCGCGGCACCGCCATTGGAGACCAGACAGCAGTCGAGCAGGTGCAATGGCTCCACCACCCAGCGGGAGGCGTGGTAGTCGTCGAGGGTCATGGGGGTACGCATCGCGGCGACAGGGTTGAGCTCGGCCCACTGACGCTGACCGACCGCGACCGCCCCGAGCTCGTCGTGCGTCACGCCGAAGGTCGACATGTACCGATCCGCGGCGAGGGCATACCGATGTGTCGTGCTGGTGAGGCCGGCCGCCGTCTCCGCACCTCGAACGCCCCTCGCCTGCAGCGACATGGCCCGGTACGCGTCTGCACCTGAGCCGGACTCGGATCGAGGAGTGTCCGAGAAGACGCAGGCGACCACATCGGCGGTTCCGCTCTCGACCGCTTGAGCGGCCTGGGCAACCATGACACCGGCCGAGGCGCCGTACGCAGTCAGCTGAGTCAAGAGGCGCAGGTCGCGCAGCCCCAGACGCCGAGCGAGAGTCAGGTCCAGAGCCGGTGACGTGAGTGCCGGGTTGATCAGCAACCCGTCGATGTCACCGACCGAGATTCCGGCATCCTGTGCGGCCAGATGGACCGCCTCTGCAGCGAACTCGAAAGAGGACCTGCCAAAAACCTTGCCCACCTCGGTTAGTCCGAGTCCAGCGATCGTCGCCATCATCTACTCCTTGACCGTACGTACGGTTTACAGGATATCATGGACTGCTCAGGGGCGTGATCGACGAAGAGAACGCCCGACATCGGAAGGAGACCGACTGTGCACGCCACGATGCAGCACCACCCGCTTGGCATCGCCGATCTGTTCGAGCACGGCGAGCGCATCCATGCTGACGCGACCGTGACCGACTACCAGGACGGCGTCCTCGTGCATCGCACGTTTGCCGAGGTCGCCGACGAGAGTCGCCGGCTGGCCACCGCGCTGGCCGCGCTGGGCGTCGGTCGCGATGACGTCGTCGCGACCCTGTGCTGGAACACCTCACACCACGTCGCCGCGTACTTCGCCATCCCCGGGATGGGCGCGGTACTACATACGCTGAACCTGCGGCTGCACGCGTCCCAGCTCTCCTACATCGCCCGGCACGCCGAGGACCAGGTCGTTCTCGTCGACGCCGATCTGCTCCCGCTGCTGCTGGAGTTCCTCACCGAGGTGCCGAGCATTCGCCATGTCGTCTGTATCGGCGAGCCGGACGACTCACCTGACGTGGAGGGCGTCACCTTTCACCGCTACGACGATCTGGTGGAGGCCGCGGAGCCGATGAATCGACTGGCCGATGTGCACGAGGACGAGGCGGCGGTGCTGTGCTACACGACGGGCACGACGGGCGACCCCAAGGGCGTGGCCTACAGCCACCGATCGACGTACCTGCACACCTTGATGATCTCGACGGGCAGTGCGTACGGCTTCAGCGATGCTGACACCGTTCTGCCGGTGGTGCCGATGTTCCACGCGAACGCCTGGGGTTGGGTCCACGCCGCGTGGATCGCGGGGTCGCGGCTCGTGATGAGCGGAAGGTATCTCCAGGCACCGCATCTGGCCGTCATGATCGAGCAGGCACGGCCCACCATGCTCGCCGCAGTGCCGACGATCTGGAGCCAGCTGGCTGAACATGCACATCTGAAGGGAGTCGACCTGACCGACCTTCGCGTCGCGGTCTCCGGCGGCTCACCGCTCTCGCCCTCGCTTGCACGGCAGATCTACGAGCGGAACGGTCTCCAGATCACGCAGGGCTGGGGCATGACCGAGACGTCGCCTCTGCTCACCTATTCGCGCCCGCCAGCGGGCACCTCCCCGGACGAGGCGGTCGGCTGGACGACCCGGAGCGGCAGAGTCATGCCGGGAGTGCGCGCGCGAATCGTCGACGCACAGGGCGTCGTGCAGCCATGGGACGGTGTGTCACAAGGCGAGGTCCAGGTGGCCGGTGTCACGGTCACCGGCTCCTACTTCGGCAATGCCGACACCACCAAGTTCCACGATGGCTGGCTGCGTACCGGCGACCTGGGCGTGATCCATCCTGGGGGTTGGGTGCAGCTGAAGGACCGGCTCAAGGACGGCATCAAGAGTGGGGGCGAGTGGATCTCCACCGTCGAGCTGGAGAACGCGATCGCCGACCACCCCGCCGTCAGCGAGGTCGCCGTGATTGGCGTCCCGGACCCGAAGTGGGAGGAACGACCTCACGCCTTCGTGGTTGCCCTGGATGGGGCCGAGCCGAGCGAGGACGAGCTGGTGACCTTCCTCAGCGGCCGGGTGGCCAAGTGGTGGATCCCCGACCGCTGGACCTTCAGCTCGGCCATCCCGCGGACCAGCGTGGGCAAGCCGGACAAGAACGCCCTGCGCGCATCTTTGCCCGCTTCGCCGGTGCCCGGAGGTGGAGTGACGAAGTGCGAGATCGGCTCGCTGACGCCGTAGAACATCAGGCCGATGCCCATGCCGGCGCT